>NZ_JBDPMI010000013.1:0-210491 GCF_039871555.1 Streptomyces sp. B5E4 | reverse complement strand
CTCGACCTTCGCCGGCACCAGCTCCAGGCCCAACCGGGCAGCCAGGTCCCTCGCCCGCAGCCCCTGGCCGCCGCTGCCGGCCTCCAGCACGGCCAGCAGCCTGCGGTACTCAGGAGCAAGCACCTCACCCGTCACACCCTCGCGCCACTGGGGGACCACCGCACCGGCCACGGGCTCCTTCACCTCAACCGGAACCCGGGCCGGCCCGACCGGCTCCTGCAGCACAGCACCCGCAGCCAGGACCTCGGCCAGCTCCGCGAGCGCGACGACCCGCCGGCCCAGCACAGCCTCCGCCTCCACCAGCTCGACCCGAACCCGGTCCGCCTCGGCACGCAGCTCCTCCACCCGCACCCGCGCAGCCGACTCCCGAGCCTCCAACAACCCCATCACCGACGGCACCCGCATACCTCCCCGACGAAACAACACGACGTGCCGTCCCTGCCGCAGAACCACCGACATCATGCCTGAACAGCGAAACCGCAACGATCACATTCGGAAAGACAACGGCTTCTTAGAGGGGTGCGTGCGTGCTGAATGACGGGTGGCCGATACCTGCATGCCGATCGCCGAGGTCCTGCTGCTCGCCGCCGACGGACACGGCGAACTCCTCGACCAGGCCAACCGCTTGGCCATCGCCACCTGCGTCGAAACCCGGCGCAGTGGCATGATCCGCAGCGAGATCGCCGCACACTCCCTGCGCAGCCGGATCCTGCTCCGCCAGGGCAACACCGCCGCCGCCCAGGAGCAGGCAAGCCAGGCCGTACGCATCCTTGACGAGGTTGGGGACATGCCCGCCCTGCGCACCGAACAGATCCTGTACCACTCTGCCGTGGTACGGACCGCCGGAGGCGCACCGGAAGAAGCACACGCACTCCTGGCCCGGGCCCGGCACGAAGTCGCCCGCAAGGCCGACCTGATCACCGATGACTCGCTGCGCGACCGCTTCCTCACCCACGTCCCCCTCAACACTGCCATCCGCGAGGGCGAAGGGATCGACCAGTGACCGGGGTGGACAGCCTCCGAAGGTGCATGGCAGCGGGTGGCAGACTGGGGCCGTCATGCTGACGATCACCAAGGAGTTCCACTTCTCGGCCAGCCACGTCCTGGACCGGCTGCCGAGCTGGCACCCCTGCGCCCGCATGCACGGCCACAACTACATCGTTGTGCTGGAGCTGTCCGCCCATCGTGAGGACCTCACCGAGGCGGGGTTCGTCCGTGATTACCGTGAACTCGATGCCTTCAAGAAATGGATGGACGATAACCTCGACCACCGTCACCTCAATGAGGCGATGGGGGGGGGGTGTTCACCGTCGGCAGAGAATCTGGCCGCGTGGATCTTCGACCTCTGGATCGAGCGATTCCCTGAACTGAAGGCGGTCAGGGTATCCGAGACGCCCAAGACCTGGGCCGAATACCGGCCAGAGCGGTGAAATGAAGAACGGGGTTTCTACGCACAGTCCTGCGTCCCGGGCCGCCGCGGGACGACTCTGACTTGGTCGGCGTCGATCCGCAATGGCTCCCGGGTCGGGTGGTTCCACAACACTACTTGACCGTCGGAAACACCAAACGAGATGTACGGTTCTTCGGGTCGCAGGGTTTCCCCCTCCTCAGTCAGTTTGCCTGCCGGAACGGTGGGCACAACACATTCCCATTCGGGGCTGATGCCGAAATAGGGAGGCGGTTCGGTACCCCGAGCGGCGGCCTTTTTCAACCTGTCGGCTGCTGCTTCCGGTGATTTCAGTGTCGTCGATGCGGCCGAGGTCAGGGCCGATACGAGAATGAGAGTGGCGAACACGCCGGCTGCCACGCTGCGAGGGCGGATGAGATGGAAGTACCGCAGGATGCCCCAGCCGGCGGCGATGAACAGGATGGCTCCGAAGGACAGCCAGAGAAGCTTCACGGCAGCGGCAAGCTGCCAGATGCTACTGACGGCCGTCTCGGTCGGAGTCAGACCGAGTTCGTCGGCGTAGACGTCGTGCAGCAACCGGTCGGTGAGCGGCAGCGCGGCCACCACCAGGGTGGCGATCACAGGCAGCACGCTGGCGATCAGCACCTGCCACTTCCATCGGCGTCCGAGGAGCACAAGACCGACTGTGGAGTAGGCAATGACGGCCATCACGACCGCCTGCATGGTCGTTATGCCAGTGATCCATCCTGGTATGCCCAGCGCGATGACCACCGCGCCCGCGGTCATCGCCAGAGAGACCGTCGCTGATCGGAGCCAGGTGCTTGCCGTCGGCAGTGTGAATGCGTTCCACCAGGCCACACACGTGCAGGCAAGGGCTGCAAGCCAACAGACAGCGGCCCCCACAGGGGCAGCCCTCAGTGCGAGGTCTACCAGGATGATCACGGCGAACCATGACCCCAGGATGCGGGCCAGCGCTCGGTTGAGTGCCCTTTCTCCGTGCTGCACGGTCCCCGGACGTCCTCGGCCGTCCAATGGCCGAACATCGATGTCGTGGCGTGCGGCCATACCCCGGGCGAGTTCAAGGGCAGCGGTCTTGCTGCCGTGGACCCTCAGTCGTACGTCGAAGAACCCCATCCGCATCGCCATACCGGAGAGGACCTTGCGCAGCCACCAGATGGGTTGGGACCAGGCGTGTGCATGCGGAGGGGGAATGGCCCAATCCCGGAAATCTGTCGTGTGTGCCTGCCATTCGGGCAGCATCGCCCGGTCGGCTTCCTCATGCCGGAACACCCGATCGTAGATGATGGTCTGTGATGCCTTGGCCAGGTGGGCGATAGCCCAGGATGCTTCGCGGTCCGCACGCCACTGCGAACCCGTGACCGGTACGTCGACCCATAGAAACCGTGAGTCCACAGAATCGGCGCCCAGGGCACGTTGGGCTGTTCGGCGTTCTCTCGGTGTCGGCGCTTGGTAGGCCCACCCCCGGTCATTGAGTTGCTGTTCGGCCTTCGCCCACTTGCCTGGACCGCCCTGGATCTCCACCAGGACGGACCGAACACGGTCGGGAACCACCGGGGTCATCGCCAGCCTTTCTCTTGAACCATGCGAATGCGGATTTCCGTCACAACGATGGCTGACAAGCGAACCCCAACTCATCGGCGCGGACTGCCTCGACGACCGTCGTAACTGCCTCCGCCGTGCCGGTGGTGCTCGCGGAGCGCAGATGCGGAGCACTCGACGGCGTTGCGGGCCAGGGATCCTGCCCCCTGGCCTTTCGCCAAGCACGCCCGCCAGCCGGCGCATACGTGGTCGTAGGGTCCCGACCGGATGCGCACCTCTACGCCAATTGTCCGGCAGCCGGCGACGGCGACGCAGCAGATCGCGGCCTCACTGCGGGAAGGTGCGAGTGGCCTGTCGGGGATGTTGCCAACCGTCCTATGATCGTTACTCCGTGTGAGAGAGGGTGGTTGCATGGTGGCTGGCGGGTCGGCGACGCGGCGGGCGCAGGAGGCGCGTCGGCAGGAGGCCATGCTGCGTGCGCAGTGGCGGGCGGCCCGGGAGGAGGCGCGCCGCTGGGAGGCCGCAAGCGAGGGGGAGCGCTTGGTTGCCGCCCAGTTGCTGGTGCTCACCGAGTGGGGATGGCGCCTACTGGTCGACCGCAGGTGGCCGGGGACCCGTGCGGCCAACGTCGACATGCTGCTGGTGGGGCCCGGGGGCGTGTTCGTGGTCGACGTAAAGAACTGGCGGTCGGCCCCGGAGGTCGTGGACGGCAGGTCGCTGCGCGCCGGGGGCGAGTCGCGTGACAGCCATGCGGCCAAGCTCTTGGCCGTCACGAGAGCGGCGGAGGGGGCCGTGGCGTCCCTGGGGTTGTCGCCGGTGGCCGTGCAGCCGCTCATGGTGTTCGCGGGGCAGCGCGTGAACGTGGAACTCGGCAGGATCAGGCTGCTGGGGGAGCACGAGGTCGGACCGTGGCTGATGGCCGAACGCGACAGGTTACGGAAGGAGTCCGTACGGGCCATAGGCGATCACCTGGAGCGGGTCTTCCCCGAGTATGAGGATTCCGCCGTCCCTGGGACAACGACGGAACGGTCAGCGGCCGGGGAGGAGCCGTCGCAGGGCTTGTTCGACATTGACGGGCTCCGCGAGGCGGTACTGAACGATGCTCGTCAGGCGCCGATCGAGCAGTGGATGACCTTCCTCCACCCCGACCAGGTCAGCCTGGTACGCCGGAATTGGGCCGGGCCGGCCCGGATCAGCGGGCCGGCCGGCACGGGCAAGACCGTCGTCGGGTTGCACCGCGCGGCGTACCTCGCCCAGCGCACGGCGGGGCGCGTCCTCTACGTCACCTTCGCCAACAACCTCCCCCGGGTGCAGGCAACTTTCCTCGCGTCCATGGCGCCGGCCGTCGTGGATCGGGTGGAGTTCCGCAGCCTGCACTTCTGGGCCCAGGAGTATCTGCAGAGTCGCGGCATACAGACCCGGCTGCACGGCGGTAAGGCCGAGACAGCCTTCAGCCTCGCCTGGAAAGACGTCGGCCGCGACAGCTGCCTCGCCGAGATCGACCCCGGGCACGGCTACTGGCGCGAGGAAATCGCGTACGTCATCAAGGGGAGGGGCATCACCACCTTCGACCAGTACGCCCTGCTGCCCCGCAAGCGCCGCCGTGCCAGCCTGCGCCGCCACCATCGGCAGGCCGTGTGGACCCTCTACGAGGCGTACGAGTCCATCCGCGCCGAGCGCGGCGTGGACGACTTCGACGACGTACTGGCACGCGCACTTGCCGAGGCGCGCAGCACGGAACGGTCCCCGTACGACGCGGTGATCGTCGACGAGGTCCAGGACCTCACCCTCGTCGGGCTGCGCCTGCTGCACACCCTGGCCGGTGACCGGCCCAACGGCCTCCTGCTGATCGGCGACGGCCAGCAGGCCGTCTACCCGGGCGGCTTCCGCCTCTCCGAGGCCGGAATCGACATCCGCGGGGATCGTGGGCAGGTGCTGCACACCAACTACCGCAACAGCAAGCAGATCCTGGAGGCTGCCCTCGCCGTCGTCGCGGACGACTCGTTCGAGGACATCGACGGACTCCATACCAGTGGACGCCGGCAGGTCGACCTCACGTACCACGACGGCAGCGTGGCCAGGGTGTCGAAGCCGAGTCCGGCCGAGCACGACCAGGCGCTCCTCGCCGCGTTACGCGCGTTGCCGCCAACCGCCCGCGCCGACTCCGCGGTGCTCTGCCCCTCCATCAAGGCCATCGCGCACTACCAGCGACTCCTCACCCAAGCCGGCATACCGGTCTGCCTGCTGGAGCACTACGACGGACGCCCCGCCGAGGGCGTCAAACTGGGCAGCTACCGCCGGGCGAAGGGCCTGGAGTTCAAGCAGGTGTTCCTCCCGCAATACGACGCGCACGTGTCCGCAGATGCCGGGGCGGGTGATCCGGAAACGCCGGAGACCACACGCGAGCGGCACGAGCTGGCGCGCAGCCAGCTCTTCGTTGCCATGACCCGAGCCCGCGACCGGCTCTGGCTCGGCAGCGTAGACCCGACGTCCCGTTAGTCAGTGTTGTCAGCCGACGCGGCTACCTGGAGGCGACGCAGGCGTTCGCTGGTGCGATGCCGGAGGCGCCGGCGGTGGCGATCGGGATGATGAACAGCGCGGGCCCACGTCGAGATCCGGGCCCAACATCATGGCGATGTTGTCCGTGAGGGATGGGCTGCAGTGCCGAACGTCATCAGCGCTCAGGTTGTGCAGATCGGCAGGAGCGGCTGCTTTTAGCCACGTTGCAAGTCACGAGTCCGTCAAGCTCGTGGTTGGGCGAGCCCTTGGCGCGTCGAGGCAAGGACGGCCTGCGGCAGCCTCGGAAGGTGATCAGTCGTGCACCCTCTCGACTGCGGAGACGCTCTGTCGATAGGCCGTGATGGTTTCTATGGTGGAGGAATGGCGAACGGTGTGTGGCATACCGGCTACGGGATAGAGATCAATCTTTCGCTACCGGATCTTGGGTACCCGGGATGTCCGGGACTCATGGAAGAGATCAGAGCCAGCGTCGCCGACCGTGATCCGCAGTTGCTGGAATGCCTTGCGCACCATGAGGGCAGGGAATGCCAATCGGAGAGAGGCGGGAAGTCGCCCTGGATGTTCATTCGCCAAGGGCGTGTCGGAGGGCGGCGCCCGCTCGTTGCCTCTCATCTCCCGGTCACGCACAAGGCGACTCCTGCTGAGAGCGCGCAGCACAAGGCGACCAAGGAACGGGTCGTCGAAACAGCACGGCGATTCGGGCTGGACGCGGAGTCCGAGGTCCCCGTCTCGGGCCGTCGGACTATCTCTGACGCTGTCGTCACAGGGCCAGGCGGACTTCAGATCGGATGGGAGATCCAATATCACCACCTCAGCCCCAGCACGGTGCACCGTCGCTCCACCATCGTCGTCGACCACGGCCTTACACCTCTGTGGGTTGCGAAGGACCGTACGGCATCACTGATCGACCGCGCACCATGGGTGCGAGTCGATGACATGCCGTGGAAGGACATCTCAGGCGGCAAGGAGATGGTCATCCGAGGTGGCTATCGCCACTTGGAGGTATGGAAATGTGTACCCAGTAGCGACCGCCACTGTCTCCAGGATAGCGGCGGCCACTGCGGTGCGATTCACGCGGACTGGTTCGTCCCGGCGTTGTGCGTGCCTATCAAGGATCCGGTTCGGATCGAGGACCTCGTCTTGCGGAGCGCCATCGGTGACAGTGTCCCGGTCTACGTCCCCAACCGCGGGGTTTACCGGGGTAACGGACGGGCGGGTCGTCACATGTGGGTCTCGGCTAGAGACCGGGCCCTGTGGGACGAGCTGGTGGGGGAGCGGTCTCTTCCGCCAGCGCCTCCAGCGAAGGAAGCGGACGATGGCATCACCTTCGCCGAGCAGGAGATCGACCGGACCTGTCGTGCCGGTGAGGAAGGCTGGCACGTCAGTGACGCCAGGCCCTTCCGTGATCTCGATCAGCCAACGGGCGGCGTCACGCTTCCGGCCATGCCTTCACCACGGCCCCGGGACGCGTTACGGATCACACCTGTAGAACGGATAGCCGCTTCCGCTGCCTTGCGATGCCAGCCGTGGGAGTTGGGACGATGCGCGGGCTGCGACCAGCTGATGGTCAGGTACCGGCCGAACTCTGCCATGTACTGCACTGTGTGCCGCGCCGTCCTCAACAGCCGGTAGCTACGTGAGGAGGCAGCCGTGGGCTGGTTCATGCCGGACCCCTGCTCCCGGGGCGCGGGCCGGTCAGGACTGCTCGGAGGCGACCTTCCGCAGCCAGCGGCGGGTCTGGCGCCGGTTGGTCAGCAGCACCACGTCGGCTCGGCCGGCGGCGTACTCTTCGATCTTCGCCATCACCCGGGGCCGCATCTTGCGGCGGTATGTGGCGACGTACTTGATCACGCCCCAGTGGATGCGGTTGTGCACGCCGTTGCCCTTGTGCCCGGCGCCATGCCGGATCTGCCGGGAGAAGATCCCGTACAGGGCCGCCACGGTCGACACGTCCATCAGAACCACCGTGTCGCAGGCTTCGAGCCGCACCGGCAGCGTCGAGTTGTAGTTGCCGTCGATCACCCACTGCGGCTGCGCCACCAGCTCGCGCTGCAACTCGGCGAACTTGTCCATGGGCAGCGCGTTCCACTCGTCGTCGTAGAACGCGGCGTCCAGGTGCGTCACCGGGGCATCGAGGATCCTGCCCACCTCGCGGGCCACGTGGGATTTGCCGCTGCCTCCGCAGCCGACGACGGCGACCTTCTTCACGGCACTCCAGCGTAGAGAGGTTCGGGTTGGCGGGGGGCGTCCCCCGGACACGTTCGACTGATCCAGGCGACAGGGCCTGTCGAGCCGACCTCATCGGATAGCTCCCTGCTCGGTCGCCGTGGGCTGGGCGAGCCCGTGTCGAGGGGGCCACTGATGTCCTGGGCGAGACCGGTGGCGGCGGCGCCGGATGGACGCATGGATACGGTCGACGGTACTCGGCCGCGGAGAGCCACCGGCCCGAGCGTGCACCACCTGGAGCACTCGACACCTTCGGGGCGAGAGCGCAAGCTGTTGTTTCTGGTGGCGGCTGGGGGGCGTATTCTGCGGCGGGTGATTGATGCCGTTGTTCCGGAAGAAGCCGGGGACGATGCCCTGGCGAGGGATCTTCCGGTGATTCTCGATGCATTCGATCTTGGCGTGCTCGCCGAGTCGCCCCATTACCTGGCTGACGGCTTGATGAATCGCAACTGGCGCGTGAGCACTAGCCAGGGCTGCTTCGCGGTGAAGCTGATCGTCGATGTGCCCCTGGAAGTTGCAGGCAGGAACCTGGGCGCGCTGTCCGCTCTCGCCTCCGCCGGCCTCCCGGTGTGCACCCCGCTGGCAACAAGCGGCGGCAACGCCGTGGCGGAGGTTGACGGCCGAGGCTACTGCATCATTGAGTGGGTTGATGGTGATCACGTCCGCGGCAACGACTTGGATCTTGACCGGGCTGCGCTTCTCGGCGAGCAGCTCGGGCAGATTCACCGGGTCTTGGATCGCCACCCGCCTGGGCCGGTACCGCTGGCCCCGCCCCCGGCGGGAGCCACCCCAGCGGAGAAGGCCATGATGGCTGCCGATGGCTATCTCGACATGATCGACAGTCTGAGGGCGCCTGCGGCGTTCGACCGCGCGGCTGCCGATTCGTTGGAGCAGCGGAAAGAGCTGCTGGCGAAGTACGCAGATCAATCTCCTCGGGGTGAGGTCCCCGCAGGCCCGTGGGGGTGGACGCACGGAGACTTTCAGTACCGCAACATTCTGTGGCGGGAGAGTCGGGTGGTCGCAGTATTGGACTGGGACCGACTGCGCGTCCGCCCGTACGCCGAGGAGGTAGTGCGCACCGCTCAGGTGCAGTTCGGCGTGGAGGGCCGTTTCGATCTCGATCGGGTGCGGGCATTTGTGGCCGGCTACCGCCGGGTCATTGATCTCCGGGCCGATGATCTGGCCGATGGTGTGCATCGGCTGTGGTGGAAGCGGATGACCGATTTCTGGCAGCTGAGCTTCCACTACAAGCGTGGCGATCACGGCTGTGATGATCTTTTTCTCGCTGACGAAGCCCTGCTGCACTGGTGGACGGACCGGCTAGACGAGGTCCAGGACGCTATGGCGGGATAATCCCGGAGGCCGCGAGTTCCGGTAGGAGGGGGCGGGTGAAGGCAGCCGCGTGCTCCCGCCCTCGTCGGCCCAGCAGTGGGCTGTGCGGGGCTTCGATCGCGGCGGCCCAGGTTGCCGCGTCGCTGTGCACCGGGAAGGTTGTGCCTCCCTCTCCGATGGCTTCGGGGATGCCGCCGCGGTCGGTACCCAGGCTGGGGATCTGATGCAGGGCAGCCTCGATGATGACGCGGGGGAAGGCGTCCTCGACCACGGAGGGCACCAGGAGCAGCCGATGATCGGCGTAGACCGCGCTCATGTCGTAGACGCGGGACAGGTAGGTGACGTTCGGGTAGGCCGCGAACTCCGCCGCGGTGTCCCACCAGCCCTCGACGAGGGTGAACTTCTGCCGGGGCAGGAGCTTGATCACTTGATGGAGCAGGGCAGCGCCCTTGGCCGGCACCGGGTTGACCATGAGGACGCCCGTCCCGCTGGGAGCGGTGACCGGAGGAGGCGCGAAGGGCGGATAGATCAGCACCAAGCACGTCCCCGAAAGGGCGCGGGCGCGGGACAGGACAAAACGGGACACGGCCATAGCGGCGTGTGGGCGGCCGTGGAGGACCTTCTGACTGGTCGGCGAGACCGAGTGGAGCCAGGCCGCCACTATCGTGTGGTGGCGGGCCTGGGCGGTGAGGTCGGCGGCCCCTTCCTGGGACGTGAGCATCAGGTCAGGTGATGGTTCGGTAAGGGCTGTGGTGAGGGCGGAGCGCAGACGGTCCTGGGTGACGGCGCGGCAGTGCACGCCGTTCCAGGTGTACCGGATCTCATGTTGCCGGGCTTCGTACGGCACGTCGTGGACTGCAAGATGGCGGCGCAGTGCCGGCAGTTGAGTTTCCCGGTTCCAGGGCGCCTCGTGCGATCCGAGGTACGTCACCTGCCAGCCGGCGGCAGCGAATTCCTCGGCAAGCAGCTGTTGGGAGACCTCCGCGCCGCCGATCAACAGCGGTGGCGGGGTACGACGCCAAACGAACAGAACGCTCGGCACGCGCTCACCTGGCCTCGTCGTCGGCCAGGTGAGCCCGTATCTCCTGGGAGATGTGCTCCGCGGGGCGCTCGGCGGACAGAACCGTGATCTGTCCGGTGATCGGTGGTTCAGGCTTGTCGAAGAAATAGGAGCGGGTCTGGGCGAGGAACTCGGGTTCGTGCAGGAAGTACGCGGACGTGGACTTTTCGTGGTCGGTGGATCGGCGCCGGCGGAGTGTGGCGTCGGATACGTCCAGGTAGATGGTGTGGTCGGGACGCAGGTGAGGTAGCTCTTCCAGGCGCTGGCGCACCTGATGATGCGCACCGAAGTCGTAGAGCCGGTCCAGGGCGTAGGCGTGTGCCATGAGGGTGTCGACGGAGCGGTCCAGGATCACGAGGCGGCCTGGGTGCTCCGCTGCCGCGGCGACGCGGTCGGCCTCTGCGGACATGAACGTCTCGAAGGCGGCGAGCTGTTCGGCTGCCGACCTGGTCCTGGCCGGGGGGATCGGGTGCGTGGGACGCAGGTGGCGGACGTAGCAGCCGAAGAAGATCGCCTGGCCTGCGATCTCGGGGATCTCGCGCAGGAGCCGGATCGCCGTGGTCTTTCCCGCGTACGAGGGTCCTTCGAGGCTGAGGATCGTCACGGCGTCTCCAGGTAGTGGGAGCGCTCGGCATACGCGGGGGTGCCGCGCGGAGGATCTAGGAGATCGGCGGCGATGGTCCAGGCGTGGCGGAGGGGCCGGTACATCTTGGCCGGCGGGTGCATCTGGGAGCCGTGCAGGCACAGGAGCGTGAGCTTGTCCAAGAGCACGTTGGTGATGTCGGCAAGCCGAGGGCACAGGCTGGAACCGGTGCGGGTACGGAAGAGATGTTGGTCGCAGCCGGACAGTGCGTAGGTGGGCCAGAAG
Organism: Streptomyces sp. B5E4; assembly: GCF_039871555.1. Lineage (NCBI taxonomy): Bacteria > Bacillati > Actinomycetota > Actinomycetes > Kitasatosporales > Streptomycetaceae > Streptomyces > Streptomyces sp. B5E4. The sequence continues at coordinate 199,517 of NZ_JBDPMI010000013.1, read as the reverse complement.
GCGAGATCCTCGAAGAACCAGCGGCAGCCCAGACGGCACGCGGCCTCGTGGACCAGGAGGTGATCGGGGTGACGTGTCACGCCTGCCGGCGCCAGCAGCTCCGCGTCCGGGTTCTCGTCGAGGAGCGCCCGTAGTTCTTCTGTGATCGTGCTGAGCCGCCGCGGGGCGTAGGCCCGGTATGGCTTCGCTGCGTCCTCGTGGCCTAGGAGTATCTGTCGTGCTGCGAAGGGACGTAAGGCTTCGGCGCCTTCGCGTGCGCGCAGCGCGGACACGACCTCGGCATCCGAGTACGCGGCCTCCAGCGCAGGGTGGACACTTGTGGAACGGGAGAAGATCGTGATCACGGTCAGCGGCCGTGGTCGGGCAAGGAACAAGCCGGATGCTGAGAGGGCGAAGTCGTCGTGGTGCGGTTCGAGAACCACTACCGGGCGCCCGATGGGTTGGCGTTGCTCGATGACGTAGTGGGTGCCGCTGTGCGGCGCTGTCACGGTCAGCAGCGGCGCCGTTCCCTGACGGGCGGCCAGCTCGTCCTGCCACGTGCGGTGGGCGGCGATCAGGTCGTCGGGGAAGGTGTAAATGCCCGAGGCGTCCGGTACCGGCAGCGATGGCACGGTGAGGTCCTTCCGGATGGTCAGCGGACGGTGGACTGGTACCAGTGCCGCCAGAACGCGGACGAGGTGGGCTTCAGACGTGCGGTGAGGGGGTTCTGCCACCACACCATCCGCCAGGTGGGCCACTCGTCGTAGCGGCGCGTGGAGGGCTCGACGTGCAGGTCGTCGACGAGGGCGACGGGGCGTCGGAGCAGGTCGCCGAGCTGGCGCAGCCGAGCGAAGAACTCCACGTCCTCACTCATGAACCAGTCCGTGCGGTAGCCGCCGAGCTGGTGGAAGGCTTCAGCGGTGCAGAACTGGTCCACGCCTTGTGCCCCGCGGTGCCGACGCCGGTAGCTGTCCCAGTACCAGCACAGAATCCGAGCGCCGAGCCTCATGGGGGCATAGTGCGGTGGGATCGCGCCGCCGACGTGCTGGCCGGATTCGAGCACACGCACGACAGCGGGGACGGCCTCGACGGGAATGGTGACGTCGGCGTCGATGAAGAACAGATAGCGGCCCTGGGCAGCATCGGCCCCCGTGTTGCGGACCTTGCCGATGTTTCGTGTCTGCTCGTGAACGACGCGGGCGCCGAGGTCCTTCGCAACCTCGGCTGTGGCGTCGGTGCTGGCGTTGTCGACGACGATGATCTCGCCTTGTTGCCCGGACATCTCCTGCCACCGCTTCAGAGACTCCAAGACTGTGGGCAGGTGACGGGGCAGGTAAGCGGCCTCGTTGAACGCCGGGACCACGATGGACAGAACGGGAGTGCTCACCGCCTGCTCCCTTCTTCGTTGAGGGCGGGCTGCCGGAATGGGTGCGGCATACGTTCGGTCGCGCGCCGCAGATGCATCCCCCACCGAGCGCGCGGGGCCTCGTCGCCGTCGCGCCTGGCAGTCACCCAGCAGCGCGTCGTGTGGAAGACGACGGCAGCGTCCACAACCTGCGCGTTCAGCGGATGGCCGTAGGCTGCCGTGACCGTCTCGCGTTCGTCTGGCTCGACAGCCCTGGCCAGGGTCAGCGTCTGGGCTACGTCGAACTCCCGGATACACGGGGCGGTGTGCACGAAGTCGATCACGTGACCTTGACCGACACCCTGCTGGGACGCGGAGAGGATGACGTTCTGACTGTGCAGGTCCCCGTGCCCCAAGACAGAGCCGGTGGTGCCGGCGAAAGCCGTAGCCAGCACTTGCAGCGCGGGGTCGATCCGGTGCATCAGCGCGCTCGGGCAGCGTTCGGCAAGCCAGGAGACGTGGTCGGCCAACGGCCGTGCCGATACCTGTGCCCGCCTGGTGGGAATCTGGTGAAAGCGACGCAGCAGCTTTCCTAAGTGATCAAGCTCCTGCCGGCGGGAGATGCCGCCTGTCCTGACAGCGGCATCCAACGTCAGTTCACCAAGATCCGAAGTGACCAGCGCGGTTGCCGAATGCCCGGGGACCCGCCCCGCCCCCAGCACGGTGGGAACGGCTACCAGGCCGGCAGCGGCGTCGATCACCCGAGCCTCCGTCATCGCGTTCCGGCGTGCGGTGCCCGCGAACACCTTCACGACCACCTGCCGACCGTCAGCGAGCACTACCCGGTAAACGGTCGAACGCGTCCCCAGCTTCAGCCTTCGTGAGACCGCCGCACCGACCCCCAGTAGCTCCGCGCATGCGCGCGCGACCACGGGCTCCACACCTGATGCCGTCATCGCCGACTCCCATCGGCGACGGCCTCGATGCCCAGCTCACCCATGCGGTTCAGGTGGCGGACCGTGGCGTGCAAATGCGACCGGTAGTCCCGCACGTCTTCCGTCTCCGGGCAGTTGCGGAGCCAGGGCTTCTCCCGCCCGACGAAGTGGACGAGCGCCGCGTCAGGATCGGAGCGAATCGGTCGCCTCACCACGCGCCGTACCCAGTCGCCACGCTCCCCGAAACGGCCCAGCTCAAAACGGTTGAAGGAAGGCGCAACCGCGTGCACTTTCCGGGAAGACAACAGCCAAAGGTTCAAGGCGTCCTGGTCGTTGTGCAGGATATGCCGACGCCCTCGAAGCAGCGTCTCCTCGACCCCCCTACGGAGCGGAGACAGCATCGCGGCCGGCACCCACAGCACACCGGCGTTGAAGTACGCGCAGTCCCCCAGGTGCGGCCATCGCTGTGCCACCCCGGGCAGCCCGTGCCCCGTCCCGCCGACCCGCGGGTTGAACTCATCCTGTACAGCACCGACACGGCCAGGCCCCAGGCTGTTGAACGGACTCGACAGATCCCCACGCACCAGCACGTCTGAGTCCATGTAGACCAGGTAAGGACGGGCCACAAACGCGGGAGTGAACTGGAACCGGAGATAGGTGGCGATGCTGATGTACTCGTTGTCCGCCATGTATGAAGAAGCCGAGGGCGCACGCCACCGCAGGCTGAACGAGCCGAAGCCGAGCTGTCGAGCAAACTGCGCCATGGTCGCGGCATGTGCGGACGACAGGTCCAGGGTCAGTACACGTAGCGCAACTTCTTTGCGGTCCCTCGGCGCCAGGTTATCGGCTACAGATGACACCGCTGCAAGCGCGGGGAGCAGGTATCGCTCATCGAGGCATAAGCCGATCGCATACACCAGGCCCTCCACGTGACGTAGTTGCACAACGGGCGACAGCTTGGGTACATGGAGGCGGAACTTCCGCTCCTGTAAACACTCTGTGATCGGAGCTCATCGAGCGCTACCTCCGGAATCGTGAGGTTGAGGGGCGGCGTCAGGCGGCTCTGTGTCGCTGACGCAGCGAGCCGAGGGGGCAGCCGACAGCACGTAGTGGGTGCTGCCATCGCAGATCACGAAGGCATACGTCTCGCTGCGCCGCGAGAGCCCGTCCGTGCTCTCGCCCATCGGCTAACCAGGTGCGCACCGGTCGGGCCGCCGCAGGGTCCAGTTGGTCTGCCACATGCTGGGCACGCCACAGAAGCCAGATGAGCACGAGCCACGGCGAGCGAGCGGCTTCCCCGCCGAGCCGGTACACCGCCTGCCTATCCGTGGCGTAGGCGACGCAGTCCGCGCGGTACCCGGTATCGACGGAGGTCGTGGGGAATGGGGCGACGACATCAGTGATCATGTGTCTTCCCCCGTGTCGCACTGTGGGGCGAGGGGGAATGCGCACCACACGACCTTGCCGAGGCTGCGGCGGGGGGACGTTCCCCAGCGGGCGGCGAACACTTCGACCAGGCGCAGACCGCGGCCGGTCGGGTCGGTGGGGGCAGCCTCGCGCAGCTTGGGCAGGGCGGGGTTGCTGTCGTGTACCTCCACGAGCAGCTCGGCGTCGGTCAGCGACAAACACAGCATGAACAAGCGGCCCGGCGTTTTGCCGTGTTGCAGTGCGTTGGTGCACAGCTCGGAGACGCACAGGCGGACGACATCGACGTCAACTACGGCTGCCCACTCGCTGAGGACTTGGGTGGTGAGGACGCGGGCCCGGGGGATCGAAGATGCGGTGTTAGGGAACAACTTCGCGCGCGTACGCCTCGACGTCGAGGTCGAAGAGGCGTGGGTGGGCGCGTTGTCCATAGCGGTCACCGCCACCTCCTGGGCACAGCCCGATGCGGGCGCAGCTCGACGTCGGGCTCGCGGCCTGGAGTGGGGCGGAACTTGCGGAGTCCGCGCGCGGTGCGGGTCATTCGCGTACCTCCCAGTGCAGCATCGCGAGGTGCTCCCGGATCTGCTCACCGAGCTTTTCCTGTTGGTCAAGCAGGTCACCGGTATCGGCTGGTGCCGCTGGCGACTGTTCGGCCCGTTCCTGCTCGGCAGACATGAGGTGCCCTCCTTCCGGGATCGTCCACAGGGCGCGTCCTCAAGATTGGCTCTGCGTTGTGGCCTGGCCACGGACCGCGACCGGATTCTCAGCCTGTCGAGCATGGGACTCGATATGCAAGACTTCATGCCGAGACAACTCAACTCAGGGTCCAAACTGGTGACTTGTCTTGCACGACGGAGGATCAGGGTCTTTCATGCCGAGCAACCAAGTCCTTCATACTGGGGACAGAGAAGGGGCGGAGGATGACGGAAGGACCGACCGGATCAACCGTGCCGCGGCGACAGCTCGGGCGGCACCTGCGTGACCTGCGGAATAAGGCGCGCCTCACCGTCCGGGCCGCCGCGAAGAAGCTGGAGTGGTCCGAGGCGAAGATGTGGCGCATCGAAACCGGGCAGACCCCGATGCGCAGCCTCGACGTCCAGGCCATGTGCACCGTCTATGGCGCGCAGGCCGACCTGACCGAGGCGCTCATGGGGCTGGCCAAGGAAACCAAGGCACGCGGCTGGTGGCACGCGCATGGTGACGTGATCCCGGAGTGGTTCGACCTCTACATCGGCCTCGAAGAGGCCGCCACGAGCCTCACCTCGTACGAGAGCGACCTCATCCCGGGCCTGCTGCAGGTTGAGGGCTACGCGCGGGCTGTCACGCACACACACGTCCCATGGATCGCCCAAGATGACCTGGAACGCAAGGTCCGCTTGCGCATCGAGAGGCAAGCACTGATCACGCGGGCGACCGATCCACCCACCTTGCGGGTTGCACTCAGCGAGGGAGCGCTGCGCCGGCCGATCGGGAGCAGCGAGGTCATGGCGCAGCAGCTCGCACACCTCGTGTACGTATCCGAGCTGCCGAACGTGACGCTGCACGTGGTCCCCTTCGCTGCTGGTATGCACTCAGGGGTCGTCACTGGCCCCTTCGTCATCCTGCGCTTCCCCCGCAACGGTGACGGGAGCGAGACCGAACCGCCTACGGTCTACGCGGACGGGTATACGGGGGGCCTGTACCTGGACAAGCCGAACGAGGTCGAGCGGTATGACACGGCTTTCCAGGGGATTTGGGAAGCATCGCTCGATGAACAGGCGTCGCGGCGTCTGATCGCTGACGTGGCAGGGAGACATGAACAGGGTTGATCAAGGCACCGTCAGGTGGCTCAAGTCGAGCCACAGCAACGGCGAAGGCAACTGCGTTGAGGTCGCGTTCCTTGGAGACACAGTCGCCGTACGGGACAGCAAACATCGGGGCGCTGGACCGGTTCTGACCAGCACGGTTGGGGAGTGGGCCGCGTTCATCGCAGGTGTGGCCGCCGGAGAGTTCGGCGAGGTGTAGCGACTGTTACAGCACCCGAGCACCCACGAGCGCCCTCCCGCGCGCTACGGGGTTGCCGGGGCCCATCGGGGAGATGGGGCCGCCCGCTGGAGAGGGCTCAGCGGTGCCGCTTAGGGGCCTGAGTCGGCGAGGCGGCCGGTGGCGCGACGGGTCCGCGGGGGCTGCGTGCTGCGATGACATCGGCGTGCTTGCTCGGGGTGTGGTGCAGGCGCCAAAGGAGGACTTCGGCAGGGTGGGTAGCGGTGTGGAGTTCCCGCTGTCCGGCGGCCTCGGCGAGTGTGTCCTTCACGGGTGTGCCGGCGGCTTCGGTGCTGGTGAGGGTGGCTGTGAGGGCGGGCCAGGCTGGATCGGCGAGGATGCGTTCGGCGTGTTCGGGTAGCACGTGGCGGATGAGGTCGGCGTAGCCGTGTTGGATGTCGGGGCGGGGCGCGTGGGTGGCGAGTTGGGCCAGGGCGGGGGCGGCGGTGTGCTGGTAGGCCGTCTGCAGGTGGGTCAGTGTCGTCTGGGCGGCGGCGGCTTGCTGGGCGTGGCCCCTGGCTTGGTGGAAGCGGTGGGCGGCGATGGCTACCAGCGTCAGGGTGATCAGTAGGTCCGCGATGAGGGCTGTGTCCGCAGGCTGTCCGGCGGTGCGCAGGAGTCGCTTCGCCGAGGTGCGCAGGGCGGCGGCTTGTGCGTGTTCGAAGCGGATGCGGGAGCGGGTGGCTCGTTCGAAGTGTTGAGCGGCGGTGAAGATCTCGACGCGGGTGGGGCCGGTGGTGACGGTGGGCAGGATGTCCAGCAGGTCGCCGACGGCCGCGAGCTGCGCCTGACCGAGGGCCGGGTCGTCGCCGTGGAGACTGGTGTGGGCGGCCCGGACGGCGCGGGTCGTGTGGCGCCATCGCTCGCTTGCGCGGCCTGCCCGGGGCAGGCTTCGCGTGTCGGGTGCGGTGTCGTGGGCGGCGATGCGTTCGCGGATCTTGGGCCAGGTCAGGTCCTTGGCGAGGGTTCCGCCGGCGAACCACACTGGCTCGCCGTCCTTGTTGCGGTTGTCGGCGGTGGCGACCTTGAGGCCGATGATGTCGCCGGACGGGGCGATGCGTCTGTTGACCAGCACGTGTGATGACGCGAGCTTGGTGAAGAAGTCTGCTTCGGAGGTGGCGTGGGCGGCGGCGGTGCGCACGATGGCGCGCAGCTCGTCGCGTGTGGTGATGGTTTTCCCCTGGCGGTCGGCTTTGTGGCGTTCGGCGCTGGTGGCGCGTTTGGCGGCGGTGCCGTCGCCGGCGTTGACTCGGGTGAGGCCGTAGTCGGTCTCGATGCGCCGGCACTCGGTTTGGGCGCGTTTGCCGGAGCGGTGGTGGTCGGGGCGGCGGCCGTCCTCGCGTACCAGGGTGGCGATGATGTGGATGTGGTCGTCGGCGTGGCGTACGGCGGCCCAGCGGCAGCCGGCCCCGTCGCCTTCGGGGGCGATGCCGGTAGCGGTGACGATGCGGCGGGCGATCTGCGCCCACTGGGTGTCGGTGAGGATGCGGTCGCTCTTCGCGGCTCTGACGGAGCAGTGCCAGACGTGCTTGGCCGGGCGTTGGTCGGCTTCCAGCAGGTGCAGCGGCTGGTCGAGCAGGTCGCGTAGGTCGGCGCGGGTGGCTGTCGGGTCGCGGCCGGGGTCGGGGGCGGTGTCGTCGTGGGAGGCGACGAGGTGGGGGTCGATGTGTGCTTCGGCCTTGCCAGGGCCGTAGAGGTAGTGCAGCAGGCCGAGGGTGGAGGAGCCCTGCTTGTGGACCTTCGGGATCATCGGCCCTCCGGACGCTGGGGGTTCATCAGCGCGATGAACTGGCCGGTGGCGTTCTTCAGCGCCTCGGCGGCTTGCTGGACCGATGCGACGGCGGTGTCGAGCTGGGCGGGTCGCTCGCCGGTGTGGAGGGCCTTGACGGCTTGGTTGAGGAGGTTTCCGTTGGCGCGCAGGGTGCGGTGCGCGGCGAACAGCTCCGCCAGCGTCTCCCGGTTGGACGCGATCAGCGCGGCTGTGCGCTCGGGGTCGGCGGCAGCGGCGAGCGTGGCACGGGCCATGTAGGTGGCCCGGGTGACCTCGGCCGCTGTCGCACCGGCGTCGATGGCGGCCAGCTCGCGTGGGCTCAGCCGCACGCTGACCGCCGTACGCTGCCTGCGATTACGGGAACGCTGCCGTACCCGCCGCCGACTGGCGACCCGCTGATCCGGCTCGGGTCCGCCCTCGGACCCGGCCCCTTCCCCCGGCGCCCCCTGGCGGCGGACAGCCTCCGCCACCCCCGGGGCGGAAGCCGGTTGGGACACTCCCCCGCCGGGGGAGTGTCCCAACCTCCAACTTGCTCCGCTGATTCGGTCGGGAGGGAGGCGTCGCCAACGCCCGTGGTGCGGCCCATCTTCGGCGGAGGTGAGGGTTGCGATGGTTTGAGGCTCGGGTTCGTGTTCGGGCATGGAGGGGCTCCTGTGGGCAGGGGTGGGCGCGGAGCTGAGGTTGTAGTGGGGCCGGTCCTGGATGGTGGGCGGACCATGTTGAGGTCGACCTCAACATGGGTGTGAGCGTGGGCGCTCGATTGCTCGTGGCTGCGGTAGAGATCGGGCGGCCAGCGGAAGTCATCGCGGCGCTTGCGCGCTGGTTAGGGGCTTCTGGTACGGCTGGCCGGAAGGGGTGTCGGCTTCCGCACGCAGGGTCTTCATGATCTTGGTGAGGCGTTCTCCGCTGATGGTGAGCCCTTGGTTGCGGATGGCGGTTTCGATCGCCGTGCGGGAGGTCTCGCCGTGGGTTTCGACGGCCTGGCGGGCGATGGCGAGCAGCTCGTCGAGTTCGGCGCCCGGTGGGCGCCCTGTGCGGCGCTGTACGGGCTGGTCAGGGGTGGCGTGGGGCGGCTGGGCCATCTCGTCGGTATCGGCCGTTGTCGGGCCGTCGTTGGTTTCGCCCGCATGATCGGGAGTGGGCGGATCTGGTTGCACGGCCGGGAGGTGGGTGGCGGGTGTTCCGTTGGCGCCAGCGGAACTCCCCTTCTCCGCGGCCGGGGTTTCGGTCGTTCTGACGGTGTTGGTTATGGGTTCGGTGGTGGTGTGCGGATGTCGATGGGCGGGTGGGTGGTCGGGTGTGCTGGTGTGGCCGTGGCGGGCGATGAGGATGTGGAGGTGGACTGCTCCGGCGAGGGCGAGTGGGGCGATGGTGGACAGGACGGCGACGGTGGTGTCGCCGAGGTGTAGTCCGGTTGTGGTGGTGGGGAGTTGGTTGAGGCGGATGGCGTGCAGGGCGTTGGCCCAGATGCTGGCTGCGGTGGCGATGGCGAAGAGGGCGCCGACGTAGAGGCGGGCGCGTAGGGGTGCGGCGCGTAGGACGAGGAGGCCGCGGACGCCGTAGGCGATGAAGCCGTCGATGACGAGGGGGAAGAGGTAGGTCAGGGGCCAGCGGATGTGGATGGCGATGGCCATCTGCTGCAGGGCGTCGTAGGACAGGGCGCAGCCGGCGGCGCCGAGGAGGGTGATGGCGGCGCGGTCCCAGCCGGTGGCGGCCCGCCGCTCGGGCAGCGGCGTGGCGGGTATCGGGGCAGGCGTGGGCATGATGCGGGGTCTCCGTTTCCCCCGGCGGCGGGCGCTCGTCGTTGGCGCTGGTCGCCGGGGCGGCAGGTGCGGGGGAGGGCTTCGGCGCGGTGCCGGTTAGGCGGCGGGGTGGCGTCGGCGGTCCGGGCCGGTGAGAGTGAGCTGGCGGGTCATCTGCGCCAGCCGGGAGGTGACGCGGTCGCCGAGCTTGGTGCGCAGCTCGCGGATGGGCAGGTTGGTGGTGACCACGGTGGGTCTGAGGTACTCGTACCGGTGGTTGATCAGCCGGTAGACCAGTTCCTCGGTCCACTCCGAACTCTTCGCCGCGCCGAGGTCGTCGAGCAGAAGCAGCGGGCAGCGGGCCAGCGTCTGCATCTCGCGTTCGGGGTCGTGGCCGGTCCGGGGGCGCAGTTGCGCGTACAGGTCGGCTTCGGTGGTGGCCTGCCAGCGCAGGCGCATGCCAGCGGCGAGCAGGGCGCGGATCGCGCCGTACGCCTGGTGCGTCTTGCCCACCCCGGTCGGCCCGGCCAGCAGCAGCGAGCTGCCGGTGGCCGGGCCCGGTGCCCCACCGGGGCCTGGGCGGCCGGAGCGGGTGAGGTCGTCGACCCAGGCGGTGATGTCGGGGTGGTCGGTGATGGCGCGGCGGTAGCGGGGCGGGATGCGCTGCTCGGCCAGCTCCAGCGCCGCGATCGGCTCCGGACGGCCGTGCTCGGGTACCGCGTCGGCGGGGATGCCGCGGGTGGAGAGGATGCTGGTGAGACGCTCGGCGATCCGGTCGCCGACCACGGTGGCCACGGGCTGCGGCTCGGGCACCCTCAAAGCTCCTCGGCGTAGGCGGCGTCCGGATCAGCCGGGTTGGTCCACGCCCGGCGCGGCTGGCGCCCGTGTGTGTCTCCGGCTGGGTTCATGGCTTCGTTCACCAGCGAAGGAAGCACGCTGGGATGCATCGGCTTCGCCGCGAACCGCTCAAGCCCGACTCGGACGTGCTCGGCGGACACTCCCTCGCCGAGGAGCTGCTTGACCTCGCGGCCGAGGTGGTCGAGGACCCGCTTCGGCGGGCGGCTCGCGCAGGCCGCGACGTAACCGCCTATGAGCTTCCCGACCGCGCTGGTCTCAGGTGCGGGCGCGCTTGCGCGCCCCCCAACGGGGGATCCATGATCCACGGTCCTAGGTCCAAGATCCGGACCGTGAGCGCTCACCGCGCCCTCACCGACTCCTCCGTGTCGGCGCCGTGACGCCTCACTGCGCCCTCCGTGAGGCGTCACGGCGCCCTCGGTACGGGGAGCAGGAACCGGTGCCTGCGACGAAGGGACCGGAGCCGGTGACGGCGGTGTCGTGCCCGGCTGGTGTTTCGGGCAGGCGGGTACGCGTGAGCCGCTGGGCCGGTTGATCTTCTGGTGGCGGTGCCAGGAGACGACGTGCAAGTACGTCTTGCCATCGCCTGCGGTGTAGCGGCAGATCAGGTCGGCGTCGGCGAGCTGCGTGAGGTCCTCTTCGACGTCGAGGGGGGTGTGCTCGGGCCGTAGCGGCCACAACTGGCCCGCGATGATCGCCGGGTGGTCCCGGAGTCGGCCGTGGTCGTCGGCCTGGGTCAGCAGGCCGAAGAACGTGCGCTCTGCGGTCAGCGACACCGAAGCGAGCGATTCGGAGGTGAATGCCTCCGGTTTGATGGTGCGGATGCGTGCCATGCCTCACCACCCGCCAAGGGATGCGAGGCGGGCAGGGCAGACCGTACACTCGGTCACGGAAACTCCTCACCCGGCAGGCTTCGGGGCGGCAACCCCAGGCCAGAGCCGGTAGGTCGTTCAGGGATGGGCGGTCGTCGAGGTTTCTGCTTCGAACCCCCGGTGTTGGTAGCGCCGGGGGTTTCGTCATGCGTCGGGCATGATCCATTGTGGCACACCTCTGCGGATTGCAGCAAGTGTTATGCGGACCGCAGGACGCATGCTATGGTAGATCCACCCCTGCAAACCGCAGGACGGCCACTGCATACGGAAGGAGGTCTGGTGGTCGAAGCCGATGCCGACGACAGCGACATGCCGGGTCCGGAGGACGACGAAGACGGGCCGGCGCTGCGCGGCGAGGAGAACGTCGCCGTGCGCGTCCGCCTGGAGCGCGAGGCCCGCGGCTGGAGCACCAACGCCGTCTCCGACCGCATGAACGACGCCGGCTACGAGATGAACCCCTCCGCCGTCTGGCGCATCGAGAACGGCAAACGCCGCGTCAACGTCAACGAGGCCATCGGCCTGGCGGAGATCTTCGGCATCTCCCTGGAAAACCTCGTCGGCCCGCCGAAGCTGGCCGCCCACACCCGTGCCATGGAGCTGATCGAAGAGGTCCGCCGCAAGATGCGCGACAGCCACAAGGCCAGCCTCGCCTTCGCCCAGGCCCGCGACGCCTTCGACAATTACCTCGACAACCACCCCGAGATCAGCGACGAAGCCGAAGCCGTCATCGCCCGCACCCTCGCCGAGGAAACCGCCAACCTCCCCCAACCCTTCGAAGTCCGCCGCAACGACCCAGCCCCGGACACCGACTCCGACGACGAAGCCGACACCTGAGACCTCCCGGTCCCGGGCGCTACCAACGCCCGTGCCGCGAGCCGCAACACCCAACCGCCCATCCCTGAACCACCCATCACCGGTGCCCGGGTTGCCGCCCACCACCGGACACGTGAGGAGCCCTGGTGCCCGACAAATCCCTGCCCCTTGCCCAAGTAGCCCGCATCCTCGGCGTCGACGTAGAAGCGCTGGAACGCCTGGTCGCCGACCGTGAGGAGCAGGGCGACCCGACGCTGGTCGCCCTCACCGTCGAGGAAGCCGCCCGCCGCATCGGCATCGGGCGCACCAAGATGTACGAGTACGTCTCCTCCGGAGCGGTCCACTCCGTCCTCATCGGCAGACTCCGCCGCATCCCGGCCGAGGCCCTGGACGAGTTCCTCGCCAAGCGCCGCAGCGCCGACGACTTCACCACCGCGGCCTGAGGGGAGCGAACATGACAGAGCGCCGCAGATCCCGCCAGCCCAACGGAGCCTCCTCCATCTACCAAGGCAAGGACGGCCGCTGGCACGGCTACGTCACCGTCGGCGTAAAGGACGACGGCCGGCCCGACCGGCGCCACGTCACCGCCAAGACCCGTGCCCTGGTCACGAAGAAGGTCCGTGACCTGGAGCGGGAGCGCGACGCAGGTACCGTCCGGAAGGCCGGAAAGTCGTGGACAATCCAGAGCTGGCTACAGCACTGGATCCGCGAGATCGCGCCGCTGAGCGTTAGCGAGAACACCTTGAGCAGCTACGAGGTCGCGGTGCGCGTCCACCTCGTCCCCGGCCTCGGCGCGCACCGGCTGACACGGCTGCAGCCGGAGCACCTGGAGCGCTTCTACCAGAGGATGCAGGCCAACGGCAGCAAGCCGGCCACCGCCCACCAGGCCCATCGCACCATGCGTGTTGCCCTCGGTGAAGCGGTACGTCGCGGCCACCTGACGGTCAACGTGGCGAAGGTCGCCAAGGCTCCGCGTCTCGAAGAGGAGGAGATCGAACCGTACTCAGTCGAAGAGGTCCAGCGCCTCTTGCTCGCGGCCGAGAAGCAGCGTCCCACCGCTCGCTGGGTCATCGCCCTGGCCCTCGGACTGCGTCAGGGCGAAGTGCTGGGCCTGCGGTGGGCGGACGTCGATCTGGACGCTCAGATCCTCCGCGTGCGGCGCGGACGCCTGCGGCCGAAGTACGCCCACGGCTGCGGCGACACCTGCGGACGCAAGCCCGGCTACTGCCCTGATCGGCGGCAGGTCCGCCGCGAGACGAAGGACACCAAGTCCCGCGCGGGCAAGCGAATCGTTGGGCTGCCCGACGAACTGGTGAAGCTGCTGCGGCAGCACCGGCAGGAGCAGACCGAGGAGCGGACGGTCGCCCGGCAACTGTGGGTAGAGAAAGGCTACGTCTTCACCACCCCCACCGGGGAGCCGCTCAACCCCAACACCGACTACCACCATTGGAAGGAACTCCTGGCCGAGGCAGGAGTGCGCGACGCACGGCTGCACGACGCGCGCCACGCCGCCGCGACCGTGCTCTTGCTGCTCGGCGTTCACGAGCGGGTCGTGATGGCGATCATGGGCTGGTCATCTTCTGCGATGCCCAAGCGCTACCAGCACGTCACCGACCCGCTCCTGCGTGAGGCCGCCCACAAGGTCGGCGGACTGCTGTGGACGAAGCCGGACAGTGCCGCGATCGGGGACACCGAGCGAGCGCCTGACCGGGGCGCTCACGGCGCCACCTGAGGGGCGACTGCAACCAAAACTGCAACCAGCGCCCTCTACGGCCACGACGAGGCCCCGCAGCGGCATGTCGCTGCGGGGCCTCGTTTTGCCTGGTCAGGCGGGGTGCGGAGGATACGAGATTCGAACTCGTGAGGGTGTGAACCCAACACGCTTTCCAAGCGTGCGCCCTAGGCCTCTAGGCGAATCCTCCGCGGGCAACAGTACAAGACGGGGCGGGGTGGTCGCGAACTCGTTCGTTGGGGGTGGGATCGGTTAAGGTGGACCTGCCCCTCACGCGGCGCTATCTCGCTGAACTCCCCCAGGGCCGGAAGGCAGCAAGGGTAGGTGGGCTCTGGCGGGTGCGTGGGGGGCACCTTGCTGTCCGGGGCGGGGCGCGGGGGTTTCGTGGGTGGGCGCCGTTGTCGGCGGGCACCGATATCGTCGTAGTCGTGTCGCAGCTCGCTCTCTACCGCCGCTACCGACCCGAGACCTTCGGCGAGGTCATCGGGCAGGACCACGTGACCGGCCCGCTGCAGCAGGCGCTGCGGAACGGGCGGGTCAACCACGCGTATCTGTTCAGCGGGCCACGCGGCTGCGGGAAGACGACCAGCGCGCGCATCCTCGCCCGGTGTCTCAACTGCGAGCGCGGGCCGACGCCGGAGCCGTGCGGGGAGTGCCAATCGTGCCGGGACCTCGCGCGGAACGGGCCGGGGTCGATCGACGTCATCGAGATCGACGCCGCGTCGCACGGCGGTGTGGACGACGCGCGTGACCTGCGCGAGAAGGCGTTCTTCGGGCCTGCCGCCAGCCGGTACAAGATCTATATCGTCGACGAGGCGCACATGGTCACCTCCGCGGGGTTCAACGCCCTGCTGAAGGTGGTCGAGGAGCCGCCCGAGCACCTGAAGTTCATCTTCGCCACGACCGAGCCGGAGAAGGTCATCGGGACCATCCGGTCCCGGACCCACCACTATCCCTTCCGCCTCGTCCCGCCCGGCACCCTGCGCGACTATCTCGCCGATGTCTGCCGCGTCGAGTCGATCCCCGTCGAGGACGCGGTGCTGCCCCTGGTCGTACGGGCCGGGGCCGGCTCCGTGCGGGACTCGATGTCCGTCATGGACCAACTGCTCGCCGGTGCCGGTGAGCAGGGTGTGACGTACGCCATGGCCACCGCCCTCCTCGGGTATACGGACGACACCCTGCTCGACTCCGTCGTCGACGCCTTCGCGGCGGGCGACGGGGCGGCGGCGTTCGCGGTCGTGGAGCAGGTGATCGAGGGCGGGCACGATCCGCGGCGGTTCGTCACCGACCTGCTGGAGCGGCTGCGGGACCTCGTGATCCTCGCCGCCGTGCCGGACGCGGGCGACAAGGGGCTGATCGACGTTCCGGCGGACGTGCTGGAGCGGATGCGGCGCCAGGCCGACACCTTCGGCGCGGCCGAGCTGAGCCGCGCGGCCGACCTCGTGAACGAGGGGCTGACCGAGATGCGCGGCGCCACCGCGCCCCGGCTGCAGCTCGAACTGATCTGCGCGCGCGTGCTGCTCCCCGGCGCGTACGGGGACGAGCGCTCGGTGATGGCCCGGCTGGACCGCCTGGAGCGCAACGCCGCCACGGGGCCGCCCACGGTGGGGTACGTACCGGGGCCGGACGCCCACCGGCCTCCTGGCAGGGGCGGGGGCGGTCAGGGTGCCGGCGGTGGCGGTGTCGCCGGCGGTGGCGGTGTCGCCGATGGTGCCGGTGGTGACGCCGGTAGCGGGGGTGCCGGGGCGGCCCGTGCGGCCCTTGCCGGGCAGGGTGGTCCGGCTCCTGCCGGTGGCGGGTCATCCTCTGCTGCGTCTGATGCCGGTAGGGATGTTTCCGGGCCCCCTGCGGCCGCTGCTGTCGATTCCGGGCCCCCGGGCTCCGGTGGCGGTGACGGGCCGGCCCGTCGGCCCGGGGCCTGGCCCGGGAGCGGGGGCTCGGCGGCGTCCGGCGCGGCGTCCGGGGGCGCAGTACCTGCTTCGGCGCCCGCACCTGCACCTGCACCCGGGCCTGCGGCAGCACCCGCACCCGCCCCCGTGGCGGCGCAGGCTCCTGCGGCTACGGCTCAGGGCGTGCCCGCGCAGCAGGGCGGTGGGGTGGCGGGTGCCGCTTCGGTGCGGCAGATGTGGCCCGACATCCTTGAGGCCGTCAAGCACCGGCGGCGCTTCACCTGGATTCTGCTGAGCCAGAACGCCCAGGTCACCGGGTTCGACGGCGGGACTCTCCAGATCGGCTTCAGCAACGTCGGAGCGCGGGACAGCTTCGTCAACGGCGGCAGCGACGAGGTGCTGCGCGAGGCGCTGGCCGAGCGGTTCGACGTGCAGTGGAAGGTCGAGGCCATCGTGGACCCGACCGGCGGCTCCGGCGGTGGGCCCGGCGGCGGGGGTTCCGGCGGCGGGCCCGGCGGCCCGGGGCCCGGAGGCGGTGGCGGGTTCGGTGGTGGCGGCGGTGGCGGCGCCGGGTTGCGGCAGTCCGTACAGACCTCGCCCGCGCCCTCCGTACCGGCGCCTGCTCCCCCCCAGCAGCCCCGGCCCGCGGCCTCCGGTCCCGGCGGGCCGCGCCCGCCCGATCCCGGGCCGCCCCCCGATCCGGGACCGCCTCCGCCGCCCCTGGAGGACGACATTCCCGACGAGGACGACCCCGACCTCGTCGACACCGCTCTGTCCGGCCACGACCTCATCGTCCGTGAGCTGGGCGCCACCGTCATAGAGGAGATCCGCCACGACTAGGCGCCCCGCCCGCATACTCCGCAAGGATGACGACGGCGGGAGGAGCGGCGACTCCTCGCGGGGCAACCCAAGTGCCGCGCGTCCTCCCTGCGATGGACGGCAGCGCGGCGGCTGAGAACGTAGGCTCGGCTGGACCGGCCGGACACCCGGGCCGGCGACCTCGACGCAGACGCGGACAGACGCAGAACAGAACCAGAACAGACGAAGACAGAAGCAGACGAAGACCCAGCCGCAGAGAACTACTGCAGTAGCGCGACAAGGAGCGAGCGACGTGATGCCTGGTGGTGGCCAGCCCGACATGCAGCAGTTGCTGCAGCAGGCCCAGAAGATGCAGCAGGAGCTCGCCTCCGTCCAGCAGGAGCTGGCCGAGACGCCGGTCGAGGGGACCGCGGGCGGCGGGCTGGTGAAGGCCACGGTGACCGGCTCCGGTGAGCTGACCGGTCTGGTGATCGACCCGCGCGCCGTCGACGCCGAGGACACCGAGACGCTGGCCGACCTCGTCGTGGCCGCCGTACGGGACGCGAACAACGCCGCGCAGCAGCTTCAGCAGGAGCGCCTCGGCCCGCTCGCGCAGGGGCTCGGCGGGATGCCGGGGCTGCCCTTCTGACCCCTCGTTCCGTCGTTCCGGCGGGTTCGTTCCCGGCCGTCCGGATCTGCCGGGTTCCGGAACCGGAGGCCCCGCCCCGAAGCAGGTTGAACCCGGCGGTAGCGGCTAGCTTGGTGCAGGAGAGCGGACACGAGAGAGGCGTTGCGTGTACGAAGGCGTGGTCCAGGATCTGATCGACGAGTTGGGCAGGCTGCCCGGCGTCGGTCCCAAGAGCGCGCAGCGCATCGCCTTCCACATCCTGCAGGCCGAGCCGGCCGACGTCCGCCGGCTGGCGCATGCGCTGACCGAGGTGAAGGAGAAGGTCCGGTTCTGCGCGGTCTGCGGGAACGTCGCGCAGGAGGAGCACTGCCGGATCTGCGCCGATCCGCGGCGCGACCCCGCCGTCCTGTGCGTGGTCGAGGAGCCCAAGGACGTCGTGGCCATCGAACGGACCCGTGAGTTCCGCGGGCGGTACCACGTGCTCGGCGGCGCGATCAGCCCCATCGAGGGCGTCGGCCCGGACGACCTGCGCATCCGGGAGCTGCTCGCCCGGCTCGCGGACGGCGCCGTCACGGAGCTGATCCTCGCCACCGACCCCAACCTCGAAGGCGAGGCCACGGCCACGTATCTGGCCCGCATGGTCAAGGCCATGGGTCTGAAGGTGACCCGGCTGGCAAGCGGCCTGCCCGTCGGCGGCGATCTGGAGTACGCGGACGAGGTCACCCTCGGCCGTGCCTTCGAAGGCAGGCGGTTGCTCGATGTCTGAAACGGAACCACGTGCCCGCCGGCTGGATCCCGGCGCAGCGCCCAGCAGCCCGGCAGGCCGCCGCACGCGCCCTGCCGGTGCGCGGGGCGCCGACAGAGGAGGTCTGCTCGATGTCTGACGCCACCACGCACCAGGCGACGCAGGACCCGGACAGCTTCGCGGTCCAGATCGCCGACTCGATCGAGAGCTTCATCGTCGCGGTCACCGAGGTCGCCAAGGGCGACGAGCCGAACAGCGCGGTGCCCTTCCTGCTGCTGGAGGTCTCGCAGCTGCTGCTGGCCGGCGGCCGGCTGGGCGCGCACGAGGACTTCGTGCCGGACGAGCGGTACGAGCCGGACACCGGCCCCGAGCCGGACGTGGACGAGCTGCGCGAGCGGTTCGCCGAGCTGCTGGACCCGGTGGACGTCTACTCCGAGGTCTTCGACCCGTACGTGCCGCGCAGCACCCCCGTCGCCAGCCGGATCTCCGACGACCTCGCCGACGTGATCACCGACCTGCGGCACGGCCGCGCGCACTACGCGGCGGGGCGGGTCAACGAGGCGCTGTGGTGGTGGCAGTTCTCGTACCTGTCCAACTGGGGGCCGACCGCGAGCGCCTGCCTGCGCGCGCTGCAGTCGCTGGTGGCGCACGTACGGCTGGACACGCCCCTGGGGGAGCTGGACGGGCTCGACACCGACAGCGATGCCGCGGTGGACGACGGGCGGCTGGAGGAAGAGGCGGGCCGCGTGATGGCGGCGGAGATCGCGGAGCCGCTGGGGCTGCGGCGTACCTGAGCCGGGGGCGCGGCGTGCGGGCCGGGGCGCGCGGCGTGGTGCGTACGCCGTGCGTACGTGCCGAGTGCCGGGTGTGCGCGCTGTGTTCGCCTCCCTCGGTCCCGCCCGGATTGCGGGGCTCCGGATGTGAGCTGCCTTACGTTTCCGTGTGCCCGCGGTGGTCCCGGGCAGGTACGTCTCCGAGCCGGCCCGCCCTGTGCGTACCCGTCGGCTCGGTAGACTGAGCCGACCGAAACACCATTGCGAGGAGCGCACGTGGGCCTTGTCGTGCAGAAGTACGGCGGCTCTTCCGTCGCCGACGCCGAGGGCATCAAGCGCGTCGCCAAGCGGATCGTCGAGACCAAGAAGGCCGGCCACCAGGTCGTCGTCGTGGTGTCCGCGATGGGCGACACGACGGACGAGCTGATCGATCTCGCCGAGCAGGTCTCGCCGATCCCGACCGGGCGCGAGCTCGACATGCTGCTCACCGCGGGCGAGCGGATCTCCATGGCTCTGCTGGCGATGGCGATCAAGAAGCTCGGTCACGAGGCGCTGTCGTTCACCGGCAGCCAGGCGGGTGTGATCACCGACGAAGTGCACAACAAGGCGCGGATCATCGACGTCACGCCCGGCCGGATCCAGGAGGCGGTCGACAAGGGCGCCATCGCGATCGTCGCCGGCTTCCAGGGCGTTTCGCAGGACAGCAAGGACATCACGACGCTCGGCCGCGGCGGCTCGGACACCACGGCGGTGGCGCTGGCGGTGGCGCTGGAGGCGGAGGTCTGCGAGATCTACACCGACGTGGACGGCGTGTTCACCGCCGATCCGCGGGTGGTGAAGAAGGCCCGTAAGATCGACCGGATCCCGTACGAGGACATGCTCGAACTGGCCACCAGCGGATCGAAGGTCCTGCTGCACCGCTGCGTCGAGTACGCCCGCCGGTACAACATGCCCATTCATGTCCGCTCCTCGTTCTCGGGGCATCCGGGCACCTGGGTAGGCAATATCTCCGAGGGAGCAGAAGGCATGGAGCACGCGATCATCTCCGGAGTCGCGCACGACGTCTCCGAGGCGAAGATCACGGTGGTCGGGGTCCCGGACAAGCCGGGCGAGGCCGCCGCCATCTTCCGGGCGATTGCGGACGCCGAAATCAACATCGACATGGTGGTGCAGAACGTCTCGGCCGCCGCCACCGGCCTGACCGACATCTCCTTCACCCTGCCCAAGACCGACGGCCACCGTGCGATGGAGCTGCTGACCAAGGCGCAGCCGTCGATCGGCTTCGAGTCGCTGCGCTACGACGACCAGGTCGGCAAGATCTCCCTGGTCGGCGCCGGGATGCGCTCGCACCCGGGCGTGACGGCCACGTTCTTCGAGGCGCTGTCCAACGCCGGCGTCAACATCGAGCTGATCTCCACCTCGGAGATCCGTATCTCGGTGGTGACCCGCGAGGACGTGGTCAAGGACGCGGTGCGCGCCGTGCACACGGCGTTCGGCCTCGACAGCGAGAGCGACGAGGCGGTCGTCTACGGCGGCACGGGCCGCTGAACCAGTTGTCATCGATCTGTTGGTCCATACCGCTTGCGCCGAACACCCTTCCCATCCGACGATTTCGGTTCGCGCCGTCTGCAACCGCGGCGGCGCCGCGAAGCGTCTCTGTCCCTGCCCGCATTGGCCGGCTGCACGGGTAGCGAGGGAGTGGGCATGGCAGTACGCGCGGTAACACCACCGTCGTTGCCGCCGTGCGCGTACAACCTTGACGGGGGTCGGAGTGTCAAACAGGCGTGGCAGAGGCACTCAGCATTGCGACCCTTCCGGCCGGCCCCGCGCTGCGCCCCGGTTCCTCCGCGGCGTCCCGGGGGCTGCCGGTGATCGCGCCGTGGTCTGCGCGGCCCGCCGCGAAGAAGTCCGCGGCGGACGCTGACGACGCCATGGCGGAGGGCACCAGCGTCGACCACCTCACCGAGACGTACCAGACCCACTACAGGTCGCTGCTCGGTCTCGCCGCGCTCCTGCTCGACGACCTCGCCTCCTGCGAGGACGTGGTGCAGGAGGCCTTCATCCGCGTCCACTCGGCGCGCAAGCGGGTCAAGGACCCGGACAAGACCCTCGCCTATCTGCGGCAGACGGTCGTCAACCTGTCACGTTCCGCGCTCCGTCGGCGCATCACCGGGCTGAAGCTGCTCTCCAAGCCCATGCCCGACATGGCCAGCGCGGAAGAGGGTGCGTACGAACAGTTGGAGCGCGACCAATTGATCCAGGCGATGCGCGGGCTGCAGCGCCGGCAGCGCGAGGTGCTCGTGCTGCGTTACTTCGCGGACATGACCGAAGCTCAGGCGGCCGAGGCGCTGGGCATCTCGCTCGGCTCCGTCAAGGCGTACGGCTCCCGGGGCATCGCCGCACTGCGAACAGCCATGGGAGCGCAGGCATGAGCGAGCGTTTCTACGGATCGGGGCCGCCATGGGAGCGGGGCTCCGAGGAATCCGGCGGGTCGGGCTCCAGCGGGCCCGGATCCGGGCGCGGACGTGGGGCAGTGGATGTGGCGGAGACGGCGGAACTGCCGGAGTTGCCGGATGTGCCGGCGGGTTCGGACGAGGTGACGGCGCCGCTGCCCGAGGCGGCGGTGCCGGAGGCGCCGGGGCGTGGGGCCGCGGAGCCGGACGACGGGGCGAAGGTGCGGGGCGCGGCGGCCAGGTCGAAGGAGGCCGGCGCGGGCTCGGACGAGCCGGGTGCTGTGCCGCACGGTGCTTCCGGGCCGGGCGGCGCTGCCGGGTCCGGGGCTTCTGCCGGGTCGGGTGGTGCTGCCGGGTCGGGCGGTGCTGCCGGGTCCGGCGGTGCGGAGGGGCCGGAGGGCCCCGGTGGCCCGGACGGTCGTCCTGAGCCGGCCGGGCTCGACGGCTCGCACGGTGCGGGTGGCGCGGCCGGCTTCGGTGGTGCGAGCGGTCCCGGCGGGGCCGGGACCCCGCGGTGGCCCGGTGGCTACGGCGGCGGGGGCGGCGGCGACGACGCGGGCGGCGAGGACGAGCTGCGGCTGCTGCTGCACTCCGCGGTCGACGGTCTGGAGCCGGCGCCGGGCACGCTGCAGTACCTGCAGCGGGCGGTGCCCGCGCGGCGTACGCGCCGCCGCCAGCTGGTCGCGGTCGCCGCGGTCGCGGTGGTCGCCTTGGCCGTCTCCGTGCCGGCGCTGATGAACGTCGCCGGCTCGACCAGCGAGAAGAACCCGCGCCAGGACATCGCCAACAGCCAGCTTCCCGGCGCCGGGCAGCAGGGCGGCGGCGGCGCCGTCGAGGGCAACGACTCGGACGCCACCGCCGGCACCACGGAGCCGAGCGACAAGGAAAAGAAGACCGAGAGCCCCGGGCACGAAGAGAACACCGCCGCCCCGACCGGCGGCTCCGAGGGCACGACCGACCCGGAGCCGTGCGCGCCGACGCAGGTCAGCGAGCCGGTCGCGGCGAGCGGCACGCCGGACGAGGTGGGCCGGGTCACCGGGTCCTTCACCGTCACCAACGTCTCCACCACCGCCTGCGTGGTCGAGTCGTCCGACGGCGTCCAGGTGGGCGGCACGTTCGGCGCGGCGAGCGCCAGCGCGGTCGACACCCGGACGCACACCGTCGGCGACGCCGCCACGGACCTGCTGCCGTCGCCGGCGGCGACCGGCGCCCTGGTGCTCGCGCCCAGCGAGTCGTACGTGGTGGAGTTCGCCTGGGTGCCGGAGACCAGCAGCGACGGCGGCTGCACCACCACCGCCACCACGCCGACGCCGGACCCCACCGACGACACCCAGTCGTCCCCGGACGAGACGCAGTCCGAGACCGACCAGGGGACCGAGACCGGCGGCGACACCGGCGGTACCGGCGAGCCGGGCGAAGGCGACGGCACCACCGACGGCTCCGTCACCCTGACCCACTCGCCGGAGGCCGACTCCTCCGCCGTGGCCAGCGTCACGGTCCAGAACGCCTGCGCCGGCACCGTCTACTACACCGAACCGCTCCCGGGCGCCTGACCCGGCCCGCGTTCGCGGCCCCCTGGGCGGACGGCCGCGGGGGAGGCCGTACCGTGGAGGCGTGTACCGGTTCCTGCTGACGCCCCGGTGGTGGGTCGTCAACGTCCTCGCCGCACTCGCCATCCCCGTCTGCCTGGTCATGGGCAGCTGGCAGATGAGCCGCTTCGAGACGCGCGTGGACACCCACCAGGAACAGCAGGAGCGGCAGGACCGCGCCGCCGACGGCATCGACGGCCGGCCGATGGGCGAGCTGCTGCCCGTGACCCAGGAGACGACCGGCGACGCGGCCACCGTCACCGGGCGCTACGGCCCCCAACTCCTCGTCCCCGACCGCACCCTCGACGGTAAGACCGGCTTCTACGTGCTCACCCTCCTGCGCACCGACGCCCCCGTGGGCGGCGACGGCGACGCCGGATCCCGTACCTCCGTTCCCGTCCTGCGCGGCTGGCTGCCCGGCGAGGCCGACCCGGCGAAGGCCCCCGAGTCGCCCGCCGGCGAGGTCACCGTCACCGGCGCCCTGCAGGCGTCCGAGCACCAGGGCTCCCCCGGCGTGCATACCGAGGGCGGGCTGCCCCGCGGCCAGGTCGGCATGATCAGCGCCGCGGCGCTGGTCAACGTGGTCGACGAGCAGGTCTCCACAGCCTGGGTCACGCTCTTCGAGGCAGACGGCGGGATGCAGCCCGTTCCCGCCGAGGTCCCGCAGGGCAGCGGGCTCGACCTCAAGGCGTTCCAGAACCTCGGCTACACGGCCCAGTGGTTCGTCTTCGCCGGCTTCGTGATCTTCATGTGGTACCGGCTCTTCCGCCGCGAGGCGGAGGTCGCCCGCGACACGGCCCTCGGCCTCACCTCCCCCGATCCTGACGAGAGCGGTCCCGGGGCTCCGGATCCGGCTGCTGCGGCCGCGGAGCCAGGTCCGGAAGCAGATGACGGCGAACGAAGTCGAGCTCCAGCCTCAACTGCTTGATCCGCTCGTCCACGACCAGCGAGCCGTGCCCCGCGTCGTAGCGGTACACCTCGTGCGGATGCCCGCGCTCCGTCAGCCGCCCGATGTAGTTCTCCACCTGCCGGATCGGGCACCGCGGATCGTTGACCCCCGCGGAGACGAAGACCGGCGCCCGTACGTCGTCCACGTACGTCAGCGGTGACGACGCGGCGTAGCGCTCGGGGACGTCCTCCGGCGAGCCGCCCATCAGCGTGCGGTCCAGCGCCTTCAGGGCCTCCATCTCGTCCTCGTACGCCGCCACGTAGTCCGCTACGGGCACCGCCGCCAGGCCCAGCGCCCAGACGTCCGGCTGCGTGCCGAGGGCGAGGAGCGCCAGATAACCGCCCCACGAGCCGCCGCCGACGACCAGCCGCTCGGGATCCGCGAGACCGGAGGCGACGGCCCACTCCCGCACGGCCGCGATGTCCTCCAGCTCGATGAGGCCCACCCGGTGCTTCAGGGCGTCGGTCCACTCCCGGCCGTAGCCGGTGGAGCCGCGGTAGTTGACGCGGACGACGGCGAAGCCGTGATCGACCCAGGCCGCCGGGCCGGCCGCGAAGGTGTCGCTGTCCTGCCACGTCGGGCCCCCGTGCACGTCGAACAGGCAGGGGAACGGGCCTTCACCGGCCGGCCGCTGGACCAGCGCGTGGATACGCCCGCCGGGCCCGTCGACCCAGGCGTCCTCCACCGGCACCGAGCCCGGCGCCGGCGGGCCCGGCGGCTGCAGCACCACGGCCCCCTCGGCGGAGCGCACCTGCGGCGGCTCGGCGCCCGACGACCAGTGGAACTCCACCGTGCCGTCCGGCCGCGCCGTCGCCCCCGAGATCGTCCCCGGCGGGGTCTCGACCCGGGTCAGGGCGCCGGAGTCGGCGCCCTCCAGCCCGTACCGCCACAGCTCGCTGCGCGCCTGGTACGTATGCAGCACGAGCAGCGCGCTGCCGTCGGGATACCACTCCGCCGACACGTCCCCCGGCAGGTCGAGCTCCAGCTCCCGGGCCTGCCCCGTGACCGGGTCCCAGATCATCGGCTCCCAGCGGCCGCGCCGCTGGTGCCCGACGAGCAGCCGCGGGTCGCCCGCCACCGGTGCGAAGCCCAGCACCTCCAGGCCCAGTTCCTCCCGGCCGCCCTTGGTGTCGTCCAGCTCGGCGACCATCGGGTCCCCGCCGGGGGCGCCGGCGAGCCGCAGCACCCGCAGGGCGGCGTGCATCGCGTCGCCGTGCTCGGTGTGCTCGATGGCGAGCAGCCTGCCGTCGTGCGAGAGGTCGCCGACGCCGGCGGACTCCCGGTGCCGGTAGATCTCGCTGGGCTCGCCGCCGGGCCGGACGAGGTGGATCGTCGTCCCCGTCTCCTCCGTGGACCGGCCGACCACCGCCGAGCCGTCCCGCCCGAGCGCGAGGCCCGCCGAGTACGCCGCCGGCAGCCCCGGCGCCGCCGCCCGGTCCTGCCCCGGGGCGGCTCCCGCGAACGGCTGCCGCCGCCACACCCCGAACTCGTCTCCGTCGGTGTCGCAGAACCACCACACCCACTCGCCGTCCGGCGTCAGCGCGCCGTCCGTCGTGCCGTTCGGCCGGTCGGTGACCTGGCGGATGCCGCCCGTGCGGCGGTCCCAGGCGTACAGCTCGAACGTGCCCGTCACGTTCGACACGTACAGCGCGCGGTCCGGCGCGTCCTCCGCCCATCCGGGCAGGCTGATCCGCGGCGCCCGGAACCGCCGCTCCCACGCGGGGGTCGCGCCCGCCTGCCCGCTCGGGAGGGCGCCTGTCTCGCCTCCGCCTGCCTCTGCGCCGCCGGTCCCGTCCGCGCCGTTTCCGTGGCGCCCGCCGTCTCCGTAGCCCTCGCCGCCGACGCTCGCGTCGTCACCGGCACGTCCCGCCTTGCCCCCGTCGATCTCGCTCATGCCGACATTCTGCGTCCTCGCCCCGGCCCGGCGGCGATCGCAGCGCCAATCTGTGGATTACTCCCCAGTTGTGGATAAACCCCCGCCGCCGCGGACCGCGTGCCCGCCGTGCCACCCGCCACCCGGCAGCCGCGAGTCCTACGCCCGCCCGCCCGACACCGCGTACTCGAACAGCGCCTTGTTGCTGTTCCGTTTACGGATCACCTCCACCTCGACCCCCGCGAAGCCCACCTCGCGGAGCAGCGCCGCGTACCACTCCTGTGCCGGCACCTGGTTCCCGTAGAAGGTCGAGTTGCCGATCACGTAGACCACCCGCCCACCGCCCCGCACGTTCTTGTACGCCGCCCGGAAGTGCCCCCACATGTCGTGCACGTACTTGCCCACGTAGTTGGCCAGCAGCGGCCCGTTCCGCCCGCCGTCCCGGCGGATCGCCGCCTGCGTCCGTGCCAGCTCGCCCGCGACCGGCTCCGGCACCCCCTCGGCGTCGGGCCCCGGCGGGCGCCAGGCCCGTACGCGCGAGGTGGCCGCGCCCCAGGTGCCGCCGATCGCCTGCCAGTCCAGCCGGCCCGCGTCCTCCGCCCGCCGCAGATGCCGCATCCAGTACATGTACGGGCGCAGCTCGCGGATATACGACATGCGGTTCACGTACGGCGGCGAGGTCAGCAGCAGGTCGCAGGGCGTGAGCCGGCCGGCGGCGGGCTGCATGTCGCGGGAGTCGCCGTACAGGACGCGCGCCGTGCCGGGCAGCGGGACCGCGGCGTTCGCGAGCGTGGTGCCGGCCTCGCGGCGGAACGCCTCCAGCACGGCCCGCGCGGCGTCGAGGTCGAGCGACTGGGGGGTGTCGGCGCCGTCCTCCTCTTCCTCCTTGAAGGACATGCTCTGGTGGTTGAACGCCGCGTTGCTCGACGCGATCAGCGTCCGGCAGAAGGCCACGTCCAGCAGGTCCCGTCCGCCCGGCGGCAGCGCGCCCGCCGCGACGTCCAGCGCCCGCCGCACCGCCTTCAGCGCGTCCAGCGCGCTTCGCGCCCACCAGCGCCCGATGTTGTGCAGCTCCGGCTGCCACAGCTCGCCGGCCTCCGGCAGCAACTCCTCGGCGCGGTGCACCAGCGGCGCGAGCGCCCGCCGGGTCTCGCGCAGGTGATCCGGCTCGTACGCGGCCGTCTTCATCTTCCCCAGCCAGATCAGGAACGGGTTCACGTCCAGCGACTGCCCGGTCAGCCCGTGCTCGGCGGCGGCGAGCGGGGTGGTGCCGGTGCCGGAGAAGGGGTCGGTGACGACGGAGCCGGGTGGCATCTCGGCGGCGTAGCGGCGCACGAGGCTCACGGAGTAGGCGGGGGTCAGCCGGAGCCACCCGTGGCGGCCGGCGCCCGCGTTGGCGCGGTAGGTGAGGTGTGCGTTCTGACGCGTGTCCGACCGCATGCTCTCGCTCTCGCCGATGGGGGTGGGGGGTAGCGTGGATCGTAGTAGGCGGCGGCACGTCACCCGTCCGGAACCGGCAAGTCTGGTCGTACGGAACGAAAGCGCACTGCCGTACGACGCGCGCCGTGCGCAGAGGCCGCCCCCTCGCCGTACGCGAGAGAGCGGCCTGTCGCCTTCTGGCGGTGTTTCCCGTGAAACCTCCGCCGCCGGCCCGATGTCAGCCGCGCGCCGTCGCCTCCGCGTACCGCGCCGAGACGTCGTCCCAGTTCACGAGGTCCCACAGCTTCTGGACGTAGTCGGGGCGGACGTTCTTGTACTGCAGGTAGTACGCGTGCTCCCAGGCGTCGAAGACCAGCAGAGGGGTGCTGCCCTGGCCCACGTTGCCATGGTGGTCGTAGATCTGTTCGACGATCAGGCGCTTGCCCAGCGGCTCCCACGCCAGCACGCCCCAGCCCGAGCCCTGCACCGAGGCGGTGGCCGCGCTCAGTTGCTTCCGGAACGTCTCGAAACCGCCCAGGTGCTCGTCGATGGCGTCGCCGAGGGCGCCGTCGGGGCGGTCGCCGCCGTCCGGGGAGAGGTTCTCCCAGAAGATCGTGTGCAGTACGTGCCCGGAGAGGTTGAAGGCGTAGGTCTTCTCCAGCCCGACCAGGTTGCCGAACTGCTCCTTGTCGCGCGCCTCGGCGAGCTGCTCCAGCGTGTCGTTGGCGCCCTTGACGTAGGCGGCGTGGTGCTTGGCGTGGTGCAGTTCGAGGATCTGCCCGGTGATCGCGGGCTCCAGTGCGGCGTAGTCGTAGGGCAGATCCGGTAGCGCGTACGTGCTCATCAGGCGCTGCTCCTTTCGTGGGACATCCGTCCTCGATCACCCTACGCGCTTATTGCACAGGGGTTGCAACAACTTCCTGCGTGCATCAAGCTGGTTCCGTCGGGCGGGGCCCGGCGGTAGGCGATCGTCTTCCCGCCGGTGCGCTCCGGCTACCTGTGCGCCGGGCCCCGCCCGTCACGTGCCCGTTCCTTCCCGGTGCGATCTCCCGGTACGGGGCTCGCAAGCGCTTGTCGGCGCCTTCCCCATCTGCTTGACTCCGGCTGCCAGTGCCCGATCGCACCGGGGGAGGACCCCATGGAGTTCACCCGCAGACGCCTGCTGTCCACCCTGCCCGCCGCCAGCCTGCTGGCGGTCCTCCCGGCCCGTCCGGGCCTCGCCGCCGGGAACGCCCAGGCCGCAGATCCCGCCCTCCTCCTCGCGAACACCCGCGCCGTCTTCGCCGGCACCCCCGAGATCAACGCCCGCCCCGAAGCCGCCGCCAAGGTCGCCGCCCTCCACGCCACCGCCCGCGCCAACCTCGCCGCGATGGCCGACACCGCCACCGCCACCGGCGAGTTGTTCGCCGGCGTCCCCCTCGGCGCCAGCGACGTCAACCTCGCGACCTCGTACCGCATGCTCTACGAGATCGCCCTCGCCACCCGCGCCCCCGGCGGCGGCCTCCACGGCGACGCCGCGGCCCAGCGCCGCGCCGTCGACGGCCTGGTGTGGCTGCACGAGCGCTACTACGGCGACCAGTCCCGCGGCTACTACGGCAACTGGCACAACTGGGAGATCGCGATCTCCACCCACGTCGGCAAGACGTTCGCGCTCCTCGCCGACGTCCCCGGCGCCGTCTCCGCGGGGCTGCTCACGACGTACGTCGCCTCCATGGACGCCTACCTCCGCAACGGCAAGGACGGCGACGTCGACCTCGACTCCCGCTTCCACACCGGCGCCAACCTCGCCGACATCACGACCAACCGCCTCATCCAGGGCGCCCTGCTCGCCGCCGCCCAGGAGCCCGGCGGCGAGGCGCGCGTCGCCAAGGCGCTCGAAGACCAGCTCACCGTCTTCGCCACCATCGACCCCTACGACATCCGCCACGGCAACACCGACGGCTACTACGCCGACGGCTCGTTCATCCAGCACCACTCCGTCGCGTACACCGGCTCGTACGGCAAGGGGCTGCTCACGCGCGTCGTCCAGACGCTCAAGATCCTCGACGGCACGGGCTTCGCGAACACCGACGCGCTCGTGCCCGTCGTGCAGCGCTGGGTGCGCGACGGCTTCGCGCCGCTGATCTTCGAGGGCTGGATGATGGAGATAGTCAAGGGCCGCGCCGTCGTCCGTACGACCTCCGGCTACACCGACGTCGCCGCCGTCGTCGAGGCCGTCGTCGACCTCGCCGACTACGCGGCCGGGGCCGAGGCCGCCGCGCTCAAGAGCTACGTCAAGCACATCCGCGCCACCTCGCGCGCCGCCCTCGACCCCGCCGGGTTCGTCTCCCCCGTCAGCGTCGTGCGCTACGCCGACATCGTCGGCGACGACGCCGTCCCGCCCGCCGACCTCAACCCGGCCGCGCGCAGCGTCGCGTACAACGCCATGGACAAGCACGTCCACCGCCGCCCCGGCTTCGCGTTCGCGCTCGCGCGCAGCTCGGATCGCATCAGCAAGTACGAGTACATGAGCGGCGAGAACCTGATGCCCTGGTTCCAGGGCGACGGCGCGTACTACCTGTACCTCTCCGGGCAGGACCAGACGCGCGCGTACGGCGTCGACTACTACACGGTGGTCTCCCCCTACGGACTCGCCGGCGCCACCGCGCCCGTCGAGCGGCGCGGCACCGTACCGGAGCTGTACGACGGCAAGCTCTGGTACGACAACCCGGGCCACCCGCTGAACTTCACCTCGTCCTCCGAGTCGCAGAACACCTACGTCTACTTCCCGCGTGGCACCAACCGCCACTCCGGCGGCGCCGTCCTCGGCGCGTACGGGGCGTCCGCGATGGTCCAGTCCGACGACGTCGCGTACGCCGAACGCGACCGTCTCCCGGACGACTTCGTCGTCTACCGCAACGCGACCGCCACCAAGTCGTGGTTCATGCTCGACGACGAGATCGTCGTCCTCGCCGCCGGTGTCGGCGACCCCGCCGGCCGCACAGTAACTACTACCGTCGACGCGCGCACCGCGGACCCCTCCGCCGCCGTCACCGTCACCGGCGCGCGCCGCGACGGCGGTGCCTGGGAGGGGCCGGGCACGGCGCAACTGAGCTGGCTGCGCTACGCGGACGCCGCGGAGGGCACGGCCGTCGGGTACGTCTTCCTGGACGCGCCCCGTGTGCGGGTCGGCCTGGAGGACGTCACGCGCAGCCGCCGCGTCGTACGTACCGCCAACCCGGACACGGCGGTGACGCGCACCGTGTTCAGCGCCACCGTCGACCACGAGCCGCGGCACGGGCTGGCGCGCCTGGCGTACGCCCTGGTGCCGCACGCCTCCGCCGCGCAGTTGGACACGTACCGCCGCCGCGGCCCGCTCACCGTGACCGCCAACTCCCCGCGCCTGCAGGCGGTCCGCCACTCCGCCCTCCGCCTGACCGCCGCCAACGCCTTCACTCCGGGACGGCACGACACCGCGGGGCTCAGTATCGACGGGCCGGCCTCGGTGCTCGTGCGGACCGGGGACGACGGGCACGTGGGCGTGGCCGTCGCGGACCCGACGATGGACCGCGACACGGTCACCGTGGTGCTGCGCGGGCAGCCGCTGCGCAAGGCGGCGGGGGACGACGGGGTCCGGGTCAGCCGGGTGCCCGGCGGGACGAAGCTGGTGGTGGACACGCATCACGCGTACGGCAGGAGCCTGACGGTGAGCCTGGAGAAGTAGGCGGAAGGTCGTCCGGTTCGGGGGCATGTGCACGGGGGGCGGCGGGTCTACGCTGTGGTCACAGGGGCTCGGGCCTGGGGCGGCCGGCCGGACGGGGGAGGACGAGTGTCCGAGTTGTTCTTACGTGGCCTGAGCCGGTGGCAGGCGGACACGCAGCGCGAGGCCGTGGCGGACGTCTACGTCGCGTCGTACAACGGCGCGGTCGGCGGGGCGGCGCCGGAACGGGAGGGCTTCCTGCGCCGCCTCGAGGACCACGTGCAGCGGCCGGGCTTCGAGATGGTGCTGGCCGGGGGCGATCGCCCGGTGGGCTGCGCGTACGGGTTCCGGGCGGACCGCTCCGGCGAGTGGTGGCCGGACTTCCCGGAGGGGCCGCCGCTGGCGCTGGCGGAAGTCACCTCGTCCGCCCGGGCGTTCGTGGTGGCGGAGCTGATGGTGGTCCCGGACCAGCGCCGCCGGCACATCGCCACGCGGCTGCAGCAGCACCTGCTGGCCCGCTGGGCGCCGTCCCCCGCGGTGGCGCTGCTGCCGCAGGACAACGCGGCGGCGCATGCGGCGTACCACACCTGGGGCTGGACGAGATCCGGCAGCCTGCACCCGGTGCCGCCGACGCCGCCGCTGGATCTCTGGACGCACAGGTAAGTCGTACGGGGCCGGTCGTCAAGGGCGCATCAGGCTTCGGGGCGGGGCGCGTCAAGCGCGTATCAGGGCGCGGATCGGGGTGCGCGCCGCGGGCATAGCGTTCACGACGTGGACGGCATCCATGACGTCGACCGACGTTCATGACGTTCACGACCTGGAACGACGTGCCCGCGAGGAGGGCCACCATGAGCGAATGCCGTGCAGACGAGGACCCCGACCCCGCCGAACCCGGCCCGGCGGCCAGGGCCGTGCTCTACGTGCCCGTGCTCTACGTGCCCGTGCAGCCGGCGCCGGGCGGCTTGACGACCCGCTTCTTCCGCACCCCGCTCGGCGAACGCACCGCGGTCGCCTTCACCAGCCGCGCGAAGCTCGCCGCGGCGCTGGGCACGGGGCAGCCCGTGATCCGGCTGTCCGTGGGCGCGCTGCGGGCGCTGGCGGCGCCGCTGGGCGTGGGGCGGCTGACGGTCGACCCGCGTCTGGTCGCCCCGGCCCCGGCCTCCTCGCGGACGCCGTCGCCGGCGTCCCCTTTCCTGCCTGCCGCCGCCGCGGCCGACTCCCTGGCTGGCTGAGGGGTACGCGATGTCCGTTGCCACGCCGCACCCGGGCGTAGTCGAACCGTCTCCTTCGCCCTCGCTCGCCGTCTGGCCCGCCTCCGCGCGCGAGGCGCCCGGCGGCGACGTCACCCTCGGCGGGGTCTCCCTCGCCGAGGTCGCCGACCGTTTCGGCACCCCCGTCTACGTACTCGACGAGCAGGAGGTACGCGCCCGCTGCCGCCGCTACGCCGACGCCTTCGCGGGCGGCGAAGTGCTCTACGCCGCCAAGGCGTTCCTCTGCCGCGCCATGGCCCGGTGGGTGCAGGAGGAGGGGCTCGGCCTCGACGTGTGCTCCGCCGGCGAGCTGGAGCTGGCCGTGACCACCGGCTTCCCGCCCGAGCGGATCGTGCTGCACGGCAACGCCAAGAGCCCGCACGACCTGCGGACCGCACTGCGGCTGCGGGTCGGCCGGATCGTCATCGACAGCGCCTCGGAGATCGCGCGGATCGCGGTCGCGGTGCCGCCGGGGGAGCGGCAGCGGGTGATGGTCCGGGTGGTGCCCGGGATCTCCGCGGGCGGGCACAGCGCGATACGTACGGGCACGGGGGACCAGAAGTTCGGCCTGTCCGTCACGGACGGCTCCGCGGCGTACGCCATCGGGCGGGTCCTCGGCCAGCCGGGGCTTGAACTCGTCGGCCTGCACTGCCACATCGGCTCCCAGATCGCGACGGTCAAGCCCTATCTGGCGGCCGTGCGGCGGCTCGTCGGGCTGCTGGCGCGCGTGCGCGACCAGCACGGCGTCACCCTGCCGCAGTTGGACATCGGCGGCGGGCACGCCGTCGCGTACCGACCGGGCGAGCCGGCGCTCGACCCGGCGGTACTGGCCGCGCGGGTGCGTACGGAGCTGGCGGAGGGGTGCGCGGGCGCGGGCCTGCCGGTGCCGCGGCTGGTGGTCGAGCCGGGGCGGGCGGTGGCGGGGCCCGCGGCGGTGGCGCTGTACCGGGTGCTGTCCGTGAAGCACACCGAGGGGCGGGTGTTCGTGGCGGTCGACGGCGGGATGGGCGACAACCCGCGCGTGCCGCTGTACGGGGGGCGCTACGAACCCCGCCTCGTCGGCCGCGCCACCGCCGCACCGCCCCGCCGTGTGACGGCCGC
The DNA here is from genome assembly GCF_039871555.1 of Streptomyces sp. B5E4. Classification (NCBI taxonomy): domain Bacteria; kingdom Bacillati; phylum Actinomycetota; class Actinomycetes; order Kitasatosporales; family Streptomycetaceae; genus Streptomyces; species Streptomyces sp. B5E4. Next base: position 166,880 of record NZ_JBDPMI010000013.1, on the reverse strand, counting down.
GGGACGCCACTGCGAAGCCGGCGACCTGCTGGCGGAGAACGTCCCCCTCCCGTCCGACGTCCACCCCGGCGACCTGCTCGCGCTCCCGGTCTCCGGCGCGTACCAGGTCTCGCTGGCCTCGGGCTACAACCTCGTCGGCCGCCCCCCGGTGGCGGCGGTACGGGACGGCCGCGCGCGGCTGCTGGTCCGCCGCGAGACCCTGGAGGACTACCGCAGCCGCGACGTGGGCCTGGGACTGCCCGGCGGCGCCCCGGCGCTACGCCGGGGCGCCGCCGAAGCCGATCTCGTTGCCGTCGGGGTCGCGGTACAGCGCCTTGCGCACGCCGTTGCCGTACGTCTCCCGCCGTACCGGCTCCAGCCCGCGCGCGGCTATCGCGGCCACCCGGTCGTCGAAGTCGCCGACGAAGACGGTGGTCAGCGCATGCCCGGCGTGCTCCGGGCGGTGCTCGACGGCCAGCGAGCGGTGCTCCGCCAGCTCCCACACCACCTCCTCCGGGGACGCCACGAAGGTCGGCGGCGTCCCGAGCAGCCGCTCGTACCAGGTCAGCGCGGCGGCGAAGTCCCGTACGGGGATGCAGGCGAAAAGGTCGACGCTCATGCCGGCCATCGTAGGGACCACCACTGACACCGCCGCGGGAACGCCGGGCGTGCAGCGTCACCGCGGTGGGTGCCCGGCCCGGGCGGGCTTCCTACGCTGGCCGGACGAGCGACTCCCGCGGGCCCCGGACGGCGCGGCTGGCACCTGATCTTCGCCATCAACGTGCCGCTGGCCGCCGCCTGCCTGCTGCTCGGCCTGCGGCTGCCCAGGGGCGGCGCCATGCCGTCCGGTGCGGGGGCCGACGTGGCCGGCATGGTGCTGTTCGCCGGGTCGCTGACCGCGTTCATGCTGTTCCTGATGGACCCGGAGTGGCGAACAAAGTGCGGGTGGGACAGAAGTGACTACGCTCAGTCGCGTGCCGGGTACTCACGCCGCCGTGCTGCCGCGACTCTGCCGCGCCGTGATCGCTCTTCTCGCGGGGCTGGCGATCGTCGTGCTGGCCCCGGTGTTCGCGTGCGTGGACGTCGGTACGCCGCATCACGAGGGCGGCGAGAGCCTGCGGGGCAGCGCGCTCGCCGTGGCGCTGACGCCGGTGGCGTACGCGGAGGTGACGCGGGAGCACGCGGCCCGCCACGGCGCCGAGCGGGCGGACCGCAGGGCCGGTGATCGTGTGGACGGCCGCGCCGGCGGCCCCGACGGCACCGTCGCCGGCCGGATGGTGGACCACCTCGACGACCACGCCGGCCACGCCGACTGCACCGAGCCGTGCTGCGAGCCCGCCGCCGCCCTTCCGCACGCCGTAATACGGGACGATCCCGCCGGCTCCGCCGCCCACCCCGCCCCGGCCGTCCCCGTCCCCGCCGCCGGCGTGCTCCGGGCCGCCGGCGAGGCCCGCGCCGCCCCGCCGGCCGCCGGTGGCCTCCCCGCGGCCCGCCCCGGGGCCGCCCTCCTCCGCCTGGTCTGCGTCAGCCGTACGTGACGGCCCCCGCGCGCCGCCGCGCGCCCGGCACCCCCCACGTACGCACGCGAAACACCCGGCCCCGTACCCACGCGGCCGCGGAAGGACCACCCATGCACTCCACTCTGCGCACCGTCTCGCCCGGCGACCTCCGCGGCTTCGCCGCCGCCCACCACCTCCCCGCCCCCGCCGACGGCGCCCGCAGCACCCCCGCGGGGCTCGTCGGCAACACGCCCGTCCTGTGGATCGGCGAGCCCTTCAGCCCGGCAGGACACGGCTTCTGGGCCAAGCTGGAGGGCGCCAACCCCGGCGGGCTCAAGGACCGTTCCGCGCTGCACATGGTCGCCGCCGCGCGCCGCCGCGGCGAACTGGCGCCCGGCGCTCCCGTCATCGAGTCGACCAGCGGCACCCTCGGCCTCGGCCTCGCGCTCGCCGGGATCACCTTCGGCCACCCGGTGACGCTCGTGACCGACCCCGGGCTCGAACCGCTCATGCGCCATCAGCTCGCCGCGTACGGGGCGCGCGTCGAGGTCGTACGCGCCCCGCATTCCGCCGGCGGCTGGCAGCAGGCCCGCCGCGACCGGGTCGCGGAACTGCTGGCCGCCCGACCCGGCGCCTGGTGCCCGGACCAGTACCACAACCCCGACAACCCCGCCGCGTACGACGCCCTCGCCCTCGAACTCGCCGTCCAGCTCGGCCGGGTGGACATCCTCGTCACCGCGGTCGGCACCGGCGGTCACTCCGCGGGCGTCGCCCGCGCGCTGCGGGCGTTCTCGCCGGGGATGCGGCTCGTCGGGGTGGACTCCGTGCGCTCCACGGTCTTCGGGCAGCCGGCGGGCGAGCGGCTGATGCGCGGGCTCGGCAGCAGCATCCATCCGCGCAACGTCGACCACGCGGCGTTCGACGAGTGCCACTGGGTCGCGGCGCACGAGGCGGTGTGGGCGGCCCGGCGGCTGGTGCGGCACCACTACGCGGGGGGCGGCTGGAGCGTCGGCGCGGTGGCGCTGGTCGCGGGGTGGCTGGCGCGTACGGAGGGGCCCTCGGTCCGTATCGCGGCCGTCTTCCCCGACGGCGTGCAGCGGTACTGGAACACCGTCTTCAGCGACGACCACTGCCGCGCGCACGACCTGCTCGACCGCCCGCCGGCCGCGGACCCCGACGAGATCGGGCACCCGGGGGAGCGGACCGTCGAGCGGTGGACGCGCTGCGCCGACGTCACGGCGGTGCCGGCGGGGGTGCCGGCCCGATGAGGGACCTGGTGCGGGAGTTCCGCTCGTACGGCGGCGGGGTCCGGCTGCTGATGGTGCAGCAGTTCACCATCAACACCGCCTTCTACATGCTGATGCCCTACCTTGCCGCGCACCTCGCCGACGGGCTGGGCATGGCGGCCTGGGCCGTGGGCCTGGTCCTGGGCGTGCGGAACTTCTCCCAGCAGGGGATGTTCCTGGTCGGCGGCACGCTGGCGGACCGGCTGGGGTGCAAGCGCATGATCGTCGCGGGGTGCGTGCTGCGGACGGCGGGGTTCGGGCTGCTGGGCTTCGTGCAGTCGCTGCCGGCGCTGGTCGCGGCGTCGGCGCTGACGGGCTTCGCGGGGGCGCTGTTCAACCCGGCGGTGCGGACCTGCCTCGCGCAGGCCGTGGGGGAGAAGCGGCGCGTGGAAGCGTTCGCGCTGTTCAACGTCTTCTATCAGACGGGGATGTTCGTCGGCCCGCTCGTCGGACTGGCGCTGCTGGCCGCCGACTTCGGGCTGGTGTGCACGGTCGCGGCGCTGCTGTTCCTGGGGCTGACCGTGGTGCAGGTGATGGCGCAGCCCGAGGGGGATGCGGTACGGGCCGAGCGCCCGGGGGCGCGCGGGGTGCTGGCCGACTGGCGCACGGTCGTCTCCAACCGCCCCTTCATGCTCTTCTCCGCCGCCATGATCGGCTCGTACGTCCTGTCCTTCCAGGTGTATCTGGCGCTCCCCCTCCAGGCCCACCGCGCCTTCCCGGCCGCCGGCGACGGCGTGACCACCGTGCTCTTCGCCGTCTCGGCGGGCGTGGCGGCCGCGGGCCAACTGCGCGTCACGGGCTGGGTGAAGAAACGCTGGCCGGCGCAGCGTGCCCTGGTGTACGGCATCGCCCTGATGGGCGTCGCCTTTCTGCCGCTGCTGCTCACCGGCGCCCCACCGGGCGGCGGCGGGGCGGTGGCAGCGGCGGCGGCGCTGACCCCCCTGCTGCTCACCGCGGCCCTGCTGGCGCTGGGTACGGCCCTGGCGTACCCCTTCGAGATGGACACGGTGGTGTCGCTCTCCGGCGGCCGTCTCGTCGCCACGCACTACGGCCTCTACCACACGGTGTCCGGCCTCGGCATCACGCTGGGCAACCTGGCGACGGGCGCGCTGTGGGACGCGACGGAGGAGTACCCGCGGCTGCCGTGGCTGGCGCTGACCGCGACGGGCGCTGCCTGCGCGGGCGCGCTGGCCGCACTGGCCCGCGGCGGGCGGCTGCGCGCGGTGCGACCGGAGCCGGCGTCCGCCTGACCCGGGGGTCCGACGGGGGCGCCGGCGTGAGCGCACCGCGCGCGTGGGCGCCCCTAACGGACGCTGACGAACACCGGGTTGGAGTAGAACCACAGGTCCTCCCACGGGCTCTCCAGCCCGTCCGCCACGGGCTCCGCCTCGTCCGTGCTCGTACCGCGTACGCGCGCGTACATGTCGCCGTCCACGTCCCGCAGGGTGTGCCGGATGACGTAGTCCTTGCCCTGGCGCCGCCAGTCGTTCGGGCCGAAGCGGGCGACGACCTCGGTGGTCGGGTTGGTGTCGGCGTCGCGGTCGGCGCTCGGGCCCGTGATGCTGCCGGTGATGAGGTCGACACGGCGGACCTCGGGGCGGTCGCCGTTGCCGTTCTTGCCGTCCAGCGGGCGGAAGCGGATCTCGATCTCGACGTCCGTGCCGTTCCGGCCGCTGACGGTGAGCGTCTCGCCCATGGCCGCGCCGCGGCCGCGGTTGCCCGCCGTAAGGTCCAGCGACGTGATGAGGTCGCCGGTGCCCACCCAGACGCGGCCGTTGCGCAGGCCGTCCATGACGTCCGCGTAGTCCTGCCGCGCCATGACGTAGGTCTTGCTGTACTCGCCCGGCCAGAAGTCCGAGCCGCCGCGCGTCCAGTGCACGTGCGAGTCCGACGTCGCGGTGATCCACCAGCGCCGGCCCTCGCCCAGCAGCGCGTCCCACAGGCCGCCGAGGCGCGCGGTCATCTGGTCGAAGCCGCCGTACGTGGGGTGGTTGCCGTAGCCGCCGCGGGCACCGCCGACGAGGGGTCCCGCCTGGTGGCCGGGGGCGCCCTCGAAGCCGACGTAGACGTTCGGGGCGACGTCGTTGCCGTTGCGGAACTCGCGCGGGGTGTCCTGGCCGTAGACGCCGAGGCCGGGCGCGGACCGGGAGGCGTGGTGGGCGATCACCAGCGGCTTGCGGTCCATGGTGGTCGCGGCCTTGAGGAACTCGATCATCTTGGCCTCGGTGTCGCGGCCGGGGTCCGCGGGGAACGGGTCGAGCTTGGCGAACCGGCGCTCCAGCTCGTACAACTGCTGCGCCTCCTCGCGGTGGTGCGGGATCATCAGGGTGTGGTGGTCCAGCGCGGGCGCGTCGAACTCCATGCCCCAGAACTGCAGCACCTCGGGGACGAGGACGCGCGAGCGCAGCAGGTCGGGGTAGGCCAGCTCCAGGTTGACCTTCGAGTGGGTCGGGCCGCCGTGGTCGGTGCACATCACCCAGGACAGGCCGAAGTGCTTGGCCATGATGGCGTTGGTGACGATGGGGTACACCGCGTCGGCGCCCTTGTGGAACGTGGGCGGGTTGGTCGACGTGTCGAACCGGCCGCTGTACTCGGAGTGCACGTGGTGGTCCCCGGCCCGCCAGGCACGCCGCCCGTCGTTCCCGCTCCCGCCCCGGTCCCCCTGCGCGTCGTCGGCGACCGCCTCGCCGCTCACGACGAGCGGGCCGGCCGCCGCAAGCGTCGCCCCCACGCCGGCGTACCGGACGAGGCGGCGCCGTGAGATCCCCGTGCGCTCGGGGTCCTCGGCGCCTTCGATGTGTCCGTCGTTCATGATGCGGGCCTCTCCTTCACGTTGCGGGGGGCGACCAGCGAGTTTCGACGGCGGAACGGAACGGGGCGTGAACGGCGCTGCCGGGGGCGGGAAACAACAGATCACGCGGGCAGCGGGCGGGCGGTACGCGCACGTCCCGGGGTCGTACGGCGTCAGCCGCCGCCGTACGGGCCGCGCGGAACCTCAGGCCGCCGCCGGCTCCGCTCCCGCGCTCACGCCCGCCAGCCGCCTCTCCAGCGGCCGTATCGCCACGCTCGCGACCAGTGCCAGCAGACCCACCACCACCCACGGCAGTACCCGCTCCACGCCGTACAGGAGCCCGAAGAGGCCCGGTGTGACCATGTCCGCCGTCGCGAACGAGTACTGGAACGCCGCCAGGTACGTCCCCCGCGCCCCCTCCGGTGCCGCGTCCGCGGAGAGCGAGTTGGAGGCAGGCCCGTGCAGCATCTCCGCGGCCGCCCAGAGCAGCATCACCATCGCCAGATAGCCGACCAGCACCGGGCCGTGCGGCAGCAGCACCGCGAGCGCGACGCCCCCGCACCACCCCGCCCACGCCACTCCGCCCCAGGCCATCGCGCCACCGCGGGAGGTGCGTCGGCGGATGCGGCGGGTGACCGCGGCCGTGGAAGTGGCGACGACGGCAGTGGTGAGGGTCAGAAGGGCGCCGACCGCCCAGCCGGGCGCGTCCAGCCCGCGGACGACGTAGACGGGGGTGGCGACGGCCAGGAGGACGGTGCAGATGTTGAACAGTACGTTGACGGCGATCAGCAGCAGATAGGCGCGGTTGCGCAGCAGGTGCCGTACACCGTCGGCGGGCTTCCCGGGGACGTCGCCGGCGGCCGGCCGCGGGCGGCTTCTGACGAAGAAGGTGACGGCACCGGCGGCGAGGACGAAGGACAGCGCGTTCGCCAGGATCATCCCCCGGTACGCGTTCCGCGAGGCGAGCCCCAGCAGCACCCCGGCGAGCACCGTCCCGGCACCGGTCCCGGCCGCGCGGATCATCGCGGTGCGGGCGAACCACTGGTCCCGGGCGCGGTCGTCGGCCTGCTCGGCGATGAGAGCGAAGACCGACGACCAGTACACGCGCAGCCCGGCCGCCTCGACCAGCGCCGCGGCGAACAGCGACGCCGGCCCGTCCACCGCCAGATACAGCAGGAACCCGCCGGCCTGCAGCAGTTGACCCGCGATCACCACGGGCCGCGGGCCGACGCGGTCGACGACCCGCCCGACGAGCAGCGGAAGCAGCTGCGTGCAAAACGTTGTAACTCCGGCGCCCGGGGGGAAGTCAATAGGCCCCCGTCCGGGTTCGTACGAGAGCGAAGGGGGGACGAATGGCGTGCGCCTCTTCTCTCATCGAATCGAGAAGAGGCGCACGCCATCAGGTGCGGGAACCGGGAGGTGTCACGTGCACAGGGACATGCACCGGTGCAGGAGCGGCTCCAGCTTCAGCGACGCCCCCTCCCGCTCGAAGACCTGGAGGGCGTCCAGGCACGCGTACACCCAGTCGGCGTCTTCCTCGTCCCCCAACTCGAGAGCGATGGCCATGATGATGTCGTCCGCATCTGCGGAGCCTTCGCCGAACTCCTTCCCGACTGCCCGGTACCCCGTCAGGAGCTTCGGATCCGCGAAGACTCCGGTCGCCTGCGCGAAGTCCCGGGCGGCGGAACGATCCGCGGTCAACTCCGCCATCTTCTGCAACGCGTCCTCCGCACCGTCGAGTTCGCGGTGCAGGTTGTATGCGCGTTCGACGAGATACGGCCATCCGCCGGTCAGTTCGTAGAGGCGGTCGAGACGCCCGTTCGTGGTGAACAGCTCGGTCCGCTGAGCCCAGTCCTGAAGGCTCCGGCGGTCGTAGCGACGGAGCACCACGGGCAGCGCCGAGGTCTCTTCCGTTTCCAGGAGCAGCGAACGCCAGAGGTCGAGCTGCCGGGTGTCCGTGACGATCACCACTGAGCGGGTGACCCCGGGCGCGAAGGGCAGCGCACTGTCGGCCAGGGTGACCGCTTCCCGCCAGGTCTCCTGCTTCACATTCTCGGCGTACGGGGTGAAGTCACTGATGACCACGCGGCGTTCGCCTGGCCGGCCACCGGTGAGCTCCTGCTTGAAGACGCTGGGCCTGCCGACCGGCGGCAGCTTCCAGCCGGAGATGCGGCTGGTCACCGTGCGCAGGGTGTTGCCCACTTCGGTGACACCGGTGGCCGGTGTACCCAGTACCACCCGGGTGCGGTTGGCGCGGTCACCGAGGAGGTCGTCCAGCTGAGTGATGGTGAGCGGTGCCGGACGCTTGTCGGGCAGCTCCGGCCGTCCTTCCAGGACGATGCTCTCACCGAGCTGGTAATCCTGGTGGGCGCGCTCGAGCCGGGCCTCCACCTCGTGCGAGGTGCCGATCATGCGCAGGGCGTTCGGGCCGCGCAGGTGCCAGCCCTGGCCGTCGTGGTTGGGAGCCAGGACACCCAGCCCCACCATCTCCGACAGGTAGGCGCGGAATCCCTCGGTGTCGAGGTTCTCGAAGCCCTCTGACCAGTAGAACTGGCATTCATCGCGGAGTTCGGCATCGCTGAGCCTCCCTTCGAGCCCGTAGTGACGGGCGTGGTGGGCGAGTACGTTGGCGATCACGTCGTACCGGTGGTCCAGGCTCAACGTGTCCTTGAACGCTGCCGAGATCCCGCCGCGGAGATCGGTGTCCGATTCGACGGCCTCGACGTCGGCTTCCTCGATCGTGTACGGCGGCCCTTCGGCAGGGCGCCGCTGGCGCTTGCGCTGCATGACCTGTACCAACCGGTGACCGAACATCTGGAGCAGGAACGGCTGGTAGGAGCAGTACCCCAGGACCCGGTTCGTCACGTCCACGTCGACGAACTCGAAGCCGAGGGCACGCATCGGATGCACCAGCAGGTCCGCGGCGAACTGCGGAGCGAGCGGGCCGATGACCGTCGGCGTTTGTGCGAGGTGTCCGAACGGCCCGTTGCTGGCGAGCTTGGAGAACCGTTGCACGGAGTGCAGCCCGGCGAACACGACCTTGACCCGGTCCTTCGTCTCCGAGCCGAGTCCCTTGAGCTTCTTGGTCTGCTCGAATCGCGGAGCGTCCGCCTCGAAGAACAGGTCGCACTCGTCGAGCAGGATCAGCAGGCGACGCATGGGGTCTTCGTCGAGCCAACGCCGCAGCTCCCTGCGGACGTACTCCCAGCGGCCCCCCGACGGTGCCTTGCGCCCTCGTGCACGGGGCAGAACGTCGACGGCGACCAACTCCCGCTCCAGGACGTTCCAGAGCGTTTCGGGGCCGAGCGCACTGCCCTTGCCGATGTTCACCTGATCCAGGTTCACGTACACGGTCTGGCGGAAGCCGGGGTACTGCTCGGTGAACCTGTCCCCGGCGTCGCTCAGGAGCGCCGACTTCCCCAGCCCTCGCCCGCCGAAGATGACTTGGGTGCCCTGAGGGTCGAGGATGCTCTTGCGTTCCGCGTCGCGTCCGTAGAACATCTCCCCGCCGATCCGGCCACGCTTCTCCAGGATGTACGGATTGACGCCGGAGAACGGCAGCAGGGTCTGAGTGGCGTAGCTCACCTGCCGGTTCCCGCGGGCCGCGAGGTACGCGAGGGCCGCGTCGTCGACGACGAGCAGCGGCCGCTGCCGGTCGCTGCCGACCGCAAGCTCCACCCGGTTCTTCGTGCTCAGAGTGCCGAAGTAGAGCACCAGCAGTCCGGATCCGCTCGGGTCCCGAGAGGCAAGGCTCATCACCACCTCTGCCGGCGGGCGGCCCCACACCAGCAGAAGACGGAGCCGGCCGCCCTGCTCCCTGATCTTCGAGCCGAAGTCCGGAACAGCGGCGCGGCCGTTGATCTGCACGTCGGTGGCTTCAAGGAAGCGGTGCTCACGACGCTGATGCGACAACTCGTCCAGACGACGCAGGCCCTTGGTGGTGTCGTAGCCGAGCAGTTTCAGCGCGGGCAGCAACTTCGCGTTGGTGAAGTTGGGCCTGTCCTTCGGTTCGAGGGCGCCCACTTCCCGCCAGTTGTCGAGCGCCGTTGCGGCCAACTCGGCCTCGTCGCCGGAGAGGTGCTGGAAGTCGAGCACGGGTGCGTCCGGGTGCCTGCCGCCGGACCGCACCAGACTGATGAGCTCGCCGTCGATTCCCCGGGGCAGCTTTTCCGGCACCTCCGGGAAGAACTTGCCGAGGTGGGTCTCGCCGTTGTCGATCTCCGGCATCGACTCCCCGATCTCCATGAAGTAGACCAGGTCGGCCGCCGTCGGCAGTTTGCCGGTGTCCAGGTGCCGCAGCACCTGGTCCCGTTCGGCCTGTGTGACGTCATTAAGCACGTCGAGCCGGGCCCGGATCCGGCCGGCCGCCTCCTCCCGGTACGCCGGGAGGCTGGTACGTACGCCCTGCAGAGTCGCGCGGACCTCGCTCAGGTCAACCCGCTCCATGTCCTCCAGACCCGTGCGAGCGCCCTCCAGCAACTCCTGCATGCGCAGGTCCTGGTCGTCCGTCACGGCTCCGTCCGCCTGGGCCTGGCGGAGTTCGGCGAGGAGCTCTTTGCGGTTCGCGTCGAGTTCTTGCCGCCTGCTGGTCTTGAGCGCCTCGATCTCGGTGAGCTTCTGAGGGCCGAAGGACACGCCGTCCCAAGCAGGCAGATCTCCGCGGTCGGCGAGTTCCACGATCAGGCAGGCCGCATGGAATGCGTCGTGGTCGAGGCGTTCTCGCAGCGCCTCGACCCAAGGACGTCCGACGGCGGCCAGCAGTCGGTCCACGGAGGGACGTTCGGCGACGGTGTTGCAGACCTTCAGCAGTTCCGCGTCCAGGACGTCGGCGGGGTCGCCGCGGCGGACGGTGCGAGCCTGCCCGGCCTTGCCTTCCAAGAGAGAGAAGAGCTCGGACAGGGAGTCGTACGCGGCGTGGGCAGCGGCCGTGGCCATGACCTCAGGGCGCCGTGTCAGACGTTCCAGGTCCCCCAGGACCGCGTCCTTGTGAGCGAGCAGCGAGCGGCGGAGGGACGAAACTTCCTTCGTCACCCTGTCCGTGTCCGACCGGCCGCTCTTGCGCGCGTCCTCGACGGCGATGCACCACTCCTTGGCCAGCGCCACCGTATCCTCGACGAGACGTACGAGGTCCTGCCGCCCAGCGCCCTGGAGTGCCTTCCTGCTGGACGAGCGGTACTTGCGGTCCATACGGTCGATCTCGGTGTTGACCTCGGGGAGCTTCGTAAGCCGTTCGGCCTCCTCGCGGACCGACGGCAGCATGTCACGGTCGTCGTTGATCACCCGGCTGAGCATCGAGCCCAGCAGCCCATCGTCCGGCCGCAGCCATCGCTTGCCGATTTCCGTCGCGCGGGCGAACCGGAGGCGCGGTGGCGAGTCGATGTATGCGCGGCACTGCTCGTGGATCTGCCGCAGCCGGGCTTCGGTCCCCGATGCGTCGGCGATCACAGCCAACGGGGAGGCAACCATCAACGCGCCGCTCAGCGCGCGGTCGGCCACCTGCGTCGTGACCTCTCCGAGCACGTGGGGGAGCCGGGGTGCCAGAGTCTTCAACTGAGCCCCGGCCATGTGGTCTCCGGTGATCAGCGCCACCCGCAGGAGGGCGGGGACCAACAACAGGTCGGTGCCTTCTGGATCATGGTCGGCCGAGCCACTCTGGTTCCGGAGCAGATCTTCCACCAACCGCACGCTGGGACTCGTAGCGGAGGTGAGCAGCGCCGCCGCCCCGGCCAGCCGGAGGGCCGCCGCCTGCGGCTCCGGGTGGCCAGCGGCCTTCGCCACATGGTGGGCCAGGCCGAAACGTCGCTCTCTGATGAGGCGTGCGAGGGCCTGCTCGATCTTTGTCGGCCCCTCCGAGTCGGCCGCTTCGCGGGTTGCGCTGCTCACGGCCGCCGGACCCGGTGCGACGAGGGGCGCGTTCCCCTGGCCGGTGGTGTCTGCGGTCCCGGTCGTGGCGCCCGGGGACGGTACGGTCGACTCTCCGTCTGTTACGGGCGTCGTCTCCGTCCCGTCCGGAGGCTGCTCAGCCTCGGCCTCCGCCCCCGCCGGGTCGATCACTTCGGGGACCGGTGGGTTTGCAACGTTCTCGTCGCTGTCGGGAAGACCCTGACCTGAGGGCGCCGCAGCCTCCTGTGCCGCGGCTGAGGGCGAACCGGTGTCCGAGTCTGCCGCGGTTCCGGTCTGCTCCCCGAGGGTGAGGTCGTGTGCCATGACCGAGGCCGCGGCACACGAGGGAAGGGCGCGTACCACCTGTGCCTGAAGTGCCACGATGGTGTGTGGATCGGCGTCCGTGCGCTGTCCCAGCCGGACGAGTTCGGCCATGGCGAACAGGGCCGAGCCTTTCTCGCGCTGTCCCTCGTCCCACCCCGAAATATCAAGAAGTTCCTGTGCACTGGTACGAACAGCCTCCGCGGGTGCGGCGGCAGGACTCCCCGGTCGGCAGCCGATCGACAGCAACTCCTGCAGCGCCTCACGCACCGCAGAGTCCTGCCGGCGTTGGGCGGTGAACGACTCCGTCGCGCGTCGCATGTCGTCCAGCCGCATCGGGCCCGGTTCGATACCGGCCTTGTCGAGCGCGGTTCTCGCGTGGCGAAACGCCGCGGGGAGGTCGGCCAGGTGCTCCACATGTTCTTCCACCGGAGGGCGACCGTCGTCGACAGCCTCCTGTACCGAAGCCATCGACCGGCGTGCCTGCTCGACGGCGAAAGCAAGGGTGCGGCAGACCTCTTCCGGGCCCTCGGGACCGACGACTTCGGCGTTCCGGGCACCTTCTGAGGTCGGCTCGACGGCGTCATCGCCCGCGGATGAACGGTGCGCGGCATCGTCGTCGGCTGCCACGCGACCGGATCCGGACCTCGTGCCTCCGTCGGGCATGAAGTCCGCATGAGCCTCGACGACTGCCGCCGCGGCTGCGCGTACGGCATCGAGCTGTTGTGCGTGACCTGTGTCCTCGTCGGTGCCGAACCACGCGTGTTCGGCCGCCCAGACGAGGAGGAAGGCGTCGGCGACCGAGGAGTTGCACCAGGCGAAGACAGTCGCGCGCAGCAGGGCTCTGTCCCAACGGGCAACGGCGTCGGTGGCCTCGTCGCCACTCTCGAAAACGGCGGCAGACACATGGCTCAGCACGGTGGCGGTGAGCATTCGGAGACTGCAGACACAGCCGTTCTTACGTGCAGCCCGGCGCAGTCTGGCCAGGATGTCGTCACAGAGCGCAGGGCCCGCCTTGCGCGGCGCGGCCATGCGGATACCGAGACGCCTCAGCAGCAGTCGTCGCCGAGGAGCGGGAAGCGAGCTGAAGGCCAACTCGACCACGTCGGCCGACAGTTCTGCCAGCGCCTTTTCCGCGGGGCGGTCGAGTTGGTTCAGCGAGGCGGCGAGTTCGCCGAGGCTCTCGGCAGACGCACCTGGCGGAGACAACGGTGGCCCCGTGATGACGTAGTACCGATCGTGCATATGCGTGTGCTCCATTTCTCTGGCTTCCGACGGGGCGTCCGGGACGGGGCGAAGCGCAACGGGTCGGCGATCGTCATTGACCGCGGGTGTATTGCGTGACGAACGTGTATCCGTCCGGCAATTCCCATCCGTCTGCTTTGCCTAGAAGCCTGCAGTGCTCCCGGAACGCCTCTTTCTGGGTATCGCTGGGTGAACAGCCGGGCAGTAGCCGTCGCAAGTGTCCGGGCACGTACTGCACGCCGCGCATGTTCTCTTGAGGGTCGTTCGTCCCCCACGGCCGCGGGACGCGGACCACCGGAGGGCGGTATCCGATGAGTGGGATGGCGGGTTCAGCCGGGCGTGCCGGGTAGTGGGGCTGTCCTGCCGGGTCACGGCTCCCGAGGGCGGGTTCGAGAACTTTCCGGTCCAGCAGCGCGGCTACGGCCGATTCGAGGGCCGCCGATTGCGAGCGAGCCGGTTCGACTCCGCCGTACACGGCGCGGGGTAGGAAGTCACGGTCGAGGAGGGCGTGCCCGTCCGAGGTCAGCAGCCCGCAGCGCCGCACTGTGCGCATCACCAGTGCCCGCGGTGCGAGGCCCGCGGCTGTGTTTCCGTGACGATCGCTTCCCGGTGCATCTTCGCGGGTGAGGACCCGGGCGTCGTAGCAGTGTCCGAGCACGCGGTCTCCGAACCGGACGGGTCCTTGGAGCGGTACCGTCGCGGCGCGGAGGGTGTGGCTGCCCCGGGACCAGTGGAACTGGAGTATCAATCCCGGAAAGAAATCGATGGGCCAGGTCACGCCGACGAGACGTGGGAAGCGGCCGGTAACCTCGGCGAAGGTCTTCTGGGCCTTGCCGGCTTCGCCGGACTGTGGACCGCGGTGCTCGATGGCGAGCCATACCACCTCGCGCCGGCCGTTGGACGGGCGTAACTCCTCGGCCACAAGGGGGTGAAGCGGTACGTACCCTTCAGCGAGATGTGCCAGCCGCAACGGTTGACGGTAAACAACAACGGCTTCCGTGGCCCGCAGGAGTTCGACGGGTCCGAGATCCGCGTCGTCCGTCAGCGGGTCGTCTACGGGTGCGGCTTCGGCCCCCCTGGGAGAAGGAGTTGTGGTGTCTGTCAGGGAGGAAGCCCATCCGCGGCCTGCAGGAGTCAGAGGGTCTATTGAGGCTTCCGAGTCGCCCGGATACTGGGAACTCCAGATCCCCCCACCTTCTAGAAAGTCATCCAACTGCACTCGCGTGCCGTTCGCGAGCAGGCCGTTGTCGCTGTCCCGTCGAATGACGTCGGCGAGCGTTGCGTTCGCTCTGCACACCGCCGTTGGGTAACCAACGCCAACAAGAGTCTCTGCTGCTCCGGGAAATGAGCGGAGACGGGGGCCGAGAGCTGTGTAAATGACGACCGGGGACTTCGTTGCGTGGCGCCGTCTGGACTGTTGGGCTCCGTGCTCCAAGGAGGATACGAGTGCCCTCATGTCATCGCCACCAAGCGGTCCGGTATCTCGCCAACCTGCCGCCAGAGACTCCCGCGTCATAGCATAAGGACCCCACATTCGGAGCAGGTCACTGGAGAGGAGCACATGTCGCACTGTGTTGAGAAGACGGAGCAGCCCGGGTAGGAGGATCGTGTCGTCTGTGCCGCCGACCAATTCGGTGAGGGACACGGATACGAAAGGGCTCAGGAGTTGGGAACGCCCCGCGGTCAGCAGGTAGTGCGCGTAGGTCGTCAGGTCGTCCTGTGCGGCGGCTTCCGCAGAGTGGTAGACGGCGTCGACGAGGATGTGTCCGTCCGCGTTGATCCAGCGCTGGCGGCTGCGAAGCCGGTGGAGCTGCGCAGGCGACAGCGACAGTCCCGGGCCGAAGGCATTCAGGTCGGGAACCAAGAGCTCACGGCGATTCGTCGCCCCAGGGCCTCCCGGGGTGCCGGGCCCTTCGGCGCCCACGGGCGAACCGGACACCCAGGCAGGCGTGTTGCCAAGACTGTCCACCTCGGGGTGGGCGCCCTCCTTGTAACAGATCTCGGCGTAGAGCGGCTGCGATCCGGTGGTCACGCACACCATGGCGCCCACGGGCAACGGTGGAGTGCACTCGCCGAACGTAACTGACGGAAAGTCGTCGAGGCGGAGTGGGCTACGCCCGTAACCTTCATTGGCGAAGTGAAAGCCGAAGTAGGCGGCGTTGAAGGCGACCGATACGTGCTGGGGCATCTTCCGGGCGGCGGCGACGGCTTCCAAATATCGAAGCAATCGCTGTCGCTCTTGTTCCGGCACTGTCTCGTAGCCCACAGTCATGGCCGGAGTGAGCAGTGGGAGCCCATCGTACGGATCAACTGCCCGCGGCGGGCTATCGCGTACGGTTTCTGCGCTGGAATGAATGAATGATGACGGGCGAGATGATCCCGTCAACCCTTCGTTGAGGTGTCCATGCACCCCTCCGGCTGTTCGTGATCCATGTGCTTCATGAGGCATAACACCCCTCCCCTGCGAGCTGCCTGCGCCCGCGCGCCACGGTGTTGCCACGCAGGGTATGCCTCCTCTCAGTCCTGCCGCCATGTTTTCGCCAACCTGATCGTTGCGCGAGGCGACGCGCACGCCGTCGGCTGACAGGTCTAGAACGGTGCAAACGCTTTCGATCCGCCACTCTGCGCCAGCGAAGAGATCTCAGGTGACGAGAACAGTGCGCTATCCATCTCTTGACAGGGCTGTCTGTTCCTCCTCTCGCTTGCTTGAGCCCTGTCTTGCAGTCAGTTCGGACGGCGCTCCGACCTCGCTCGTCATTTCCTTCCGGTAGCTCGTCTCTGCTGCTCAGAAGTGCGGCCCTAGATGATTCTCGGGCTGCTTCGAGATCCACGAGGTGGGAGGGATGTGTGAGTTACCGACGACGCCGGGCAAGGAATGAGGGTGAATTCAGGCCAGCGACGTCACGGGCGCGGTACGGACTGACCAAGCCCTGTCCTCGTCGGGCGGACCACGGTGATCCACCTTGCCGCGTGGGTTCCGTGCCCGGTTAGCGTGTGCCGTATGGCAGTCATGGACGCGCTCGACCGCTTCAACCGGCGGCACCCCTGGAGCCACAACGACCACTACGGCCCGTGGATCGCCCGGCGCGTCGCCGAGGCGGGGGCGCGGGACGTGCTGGACGTCGGGTGCGGGGCGGGGAATCTGGTGGCGCTGCTGCGGCGGCGCGAAGGTGCCGTGACGGGTCTCGAACCAGATGCCGCGCTCGCCGCCGTCGCGGCGCGGCGGTTCGACGGCGATCCCGGGGTCACCGTCGTACGGACCGGCTTCGCCGGCCGCGAGCCGGGGCGGCGCTGGGACGCCGTCACGCTCGTCGCCGTACTGCACCACATGCCGCTGGTGCCCACGCTGCGCGAACTGCGCGACTGCCTCGCGCCGGGCGGGCGGCTGGTCGTCGTCGGATGCTTCCGCGAGGCCGGCGCCGCCGACCTCGCCGCCGCCCTGCCGGCCGCGGTCGCGAACCCGCTCGTCGGGCTGGCCAAGCACCCCGCGCGCGCGGAGACCGTTCCCGTGCACATGACCGCGCCCACCGCCGATCCGCGGGAGACGCTGGCCGAGATCCGGGCCGCCGCGGCGGCGGAGCTGCCGGGCGCACGGATACGCCGGCGGCTGTTCTGGCGCTACAGCCTCGTCTACGACGCCCCGGCCTGAGGGCCCGCCCACTCCGCCCAGCCCGCCGTCGCCGCCGCGCGGTCCTCCCACTGACGTACGCCAGGACCGCCGGGCTCCCACCGCTCGCAGAACCGCCGCATCTCCGCGCACTTCGCCAGCATCGCCGCCCGGCGCACCGGCCACGGCGGCACCTCCCCGCCGTACGCGCGGAAGAAGCCGCCGAGTGCGCGGCGGTGCCCGGGGTGATGGGTCCGCACGATCCACTCGCACCACGCCAGGTCCTCCACCGCGGCACCGCGGCGGGCGAACTCCCAGTCCACCACCGCCGTCACCGCGCAGGTCCGCGGGTCGAGCAGCAGGTTGTTGGGTCCGAAGTCGCCGTGGACGAGGACGGTGCCCGCGGCCGGCTCGCCCTCCGGCAGCACCTCCGGCGCGACCCCGTGGATCCGCCGCAGCACCTCCCCGCACGCCACCAGCACGGCCGCGGCCTGCCCGCCGTCCAGCAACTCCTGGCCCGGCACGCCCGCCACGTAGCCGAGCGTCAGGGCGTCCGCCGATTCCGCCCGTACCGGCGGCACGGGCAGCAGGTCGCGCAGCCCGGTGAGCAGCGCCCGCTCGCGGTGCAGCCGGAGTGCGGCGTCCGGTCCCTCGTACGTCTTCCGCACGACCGTGCCGTCGCCGAGGGTGCGGTTGGTGTAACCGTGCTTCATCGGGCGCATCGCCCGATCATGCCCCGTCGGTCCCGGTGGCCGCGCGGCGATAATCGCTTGCGTGTCCGGTCGCCGAACAGCATCGTGTGTACGGTGAGTGACGACGAAGCACCCCAGCGGTGGACCGAGGCCAGCGTCTACCCCGACATGTGGGCGGACCCCGACAAGGACCCCCGCAACAACGACTCCAGCCCCGACGGCGAGTTGGCCACGTTGCAGGACTTCCTGGTCAACTACCGGCTCACGCTGCGGATGAAGTGCGACGGGCTGACCGCGGAGCAGTTGGCGCGCCGTTCCGTACCGCCGTCGACCATGTCGCTGCTCGGGCTCATACGTCACCTCGCCGAGGTCGAGCGGGACTGGCGCAACTGGGTCGTGCCGGAGAACCCCGCCCCCAAGATCTACGGCGAGCGCGACGCCGACTTCCACGGCGCCGCCGCCGACCAGGCGCTCGTGGACGCCGCCTTCGCCGACCTCGCCCGCGAGCAGGCGGAGTGCGACGCGGTCCTGGCCGCGTACACCGACCTGGGCGCCCGGCTGCCCAAGGACGGCACGTCGCTGCGCGAGCTGTGGGTGCACCGCGTGGAGGAGTACGCGCGGCACTGCGGCCACGCGGACCTGCTGCGCGAGTGCGTCGACGGCCGGGTGGGGCAGTAGCGTCGCGCAGTAACTGAAGTGGCGTAGCCGGGGCGAGGCAACCCGGCGCGGACCCCATCGCGTTCGACGAGTGTGCGACGTGAAGTGGGGACCGGATGGCAGGCGCAGGATGCTGAGACGGGGCGCGGCCCAGCCGCCGGGATTCGAGGAGTTCGTGGCGGCCCGGGGGCCGCGGCTGCTCCGCGTGGCCTGGCTGCTCACCGGGGACGCCCAGCTCGCCGAGGACCTGCTGCAGACCGTGCTGGCCAAGGTGTGGCCGAAGTGGGAGCAGATAGCGGACGGCAGCCCCGAAGCGTACGTCCGTACCGCCATGGTGCACACCAACATCTCCTGGTGGCGCCGCCACTGGTGGGGCGAGGTGCCGCACGGCGAGCTGCCCGACACGGCGGCCCCGGCGGACGAGTTCGCGCAGGTGGACCTGGAGCAGTCGCTCGCCTCCGCGATACGGCGCCTGCCGCCGCGGCAGCGCGCGGTGGTCGTCCTGCGCTACTTCGAGGACCTGAGCGTCCAGGACACCGCGGCGACGCTCGGCTGCGCGACGGGCACCGTCAAGAGCCAGTCCGCCAAGGCGCTGCGCACGCTGCGCGGACTGCTGCCCGAGGCCGAGCTGGTGGAGGGCGGTGAGTCCGGT
Organism: Streptomyces sp. B5E4; assembly: GCF_039871555.1. NCBI lineage: Bacteria > Bacillati > Actinomycetota > Actinomycetes > Kitasatosporales > Streptomycetaceae > Streptomyces > Streptomyces sp. B5E4. Next base: position 148,268 of record NZ_JBDPMI010000013.1, on the reverse strand, counting down.
GGCCGGGAACGCGGCTGAGACGGCGGGGCCGGGCGAGCCGGCCGCGTCGGCCGAGGTCATGGAGTCCGCCGAAGAAGAGCGCGCGCTGCGCGCACTGCTGGAGCGGGCCGTCCCGCGGCCGGCCGCGCCCGCCGAGCGGATGGAGCGGATACGGGGCCGGGCACTGCGGCGCCGCCGCCGGCGGTGCGCGGTGTGGGGTGCGACCGCGACGGCCGCGGCCGTCGGCGTCCTGCTGCCGCAGGTGCTCCCCGCCACCGACGCCCCGGCCCGCCCCGCCTCTCCCGCCGCGGGCGCCGGGACGCCGGAACAGCGGGACGCCGAGACCCGGTTGACCGAGCTGTCCGACCTCACGCTGAAGGTGCCCGAGGGCTGGAGCAGCCGCACGGTGCGTACGGACTCCCCGAGGGGCGAGTACGTCGGCTACGTCGCGAGCCTGTCCCTCAGCCCCTCCCCCGAACCCTGCCCCACCGGCGCGGACGGCACCTGCACCACCCCGCCGCGTGAACTGCCCCGTCGCGGCACACTGATCACGCTGCAACTGCTCTACGGGCCGAAGAAGGCGGACCCCGCCCTGCGGGCCCGCGAGGTCGGCAAGGCGTGCGTCGTCGCCGGCGGCACCGAGGAACTCTGGGCCGTACGCAGCCCGGCGGGCGCGGCGGAGGGAGTCCAGGTGCTGGCCACGGTATGCCTGGCAACCCCGGCGACGGGGGACGTCGCCGAGGCCAGCACCGTACTCGGCTCGATGCGCTTCGACCCCGCCGAGCAACCCCGCCGACCGAAGCGGACGGACCGCTGATGCTGCCTCGACGCCGGATGTTGTACGCGACCGGTCTCTCCCTGCTCGCGGCGACGGGCTGCACGGACGGGGCCCCGCCCCGTACGGACGCGGACTCGCCCCGTACGGACGACAAGCCGCCGCCCGCCCCCGCGCCGACCCGCTCGCGCGTCGCGGCAGCGCCCGCGCGACTGCCGCGGGACATACCGGGGCTGGGCCCGCGCACCCGCGCCCGCGTCCCCGCCGGTGCCCGCCAGGCCCTCGTCGTCACCGGCACCTCCCGCCGTTCTTCCGACTCCACCGCCGTGCTCTACGAACGCGGCCCCGACGGCTGGCGTACCGGCCCGGCCTGGCCCGCCCACAACGCCCTCCGCGGCTGGACCCACCACCACATCGCCGGCGACCTCCGCACCCCGACCGGCGTCTACGGCCTCACCGACGCCGGCGGCCTCGACCCCGACCCGGGCACGAAGCTCCCGTACGACCACGGCCCCGCCTTCACCGCCACCGGCCGCGGCTACGAGGGCGAACCGCTCGCAGGCTCCTTCGACTACGTCGTGGCGATCAACTACAACCGCAAGCCCGGCACCACCCCGCTCGACTGGACCCGCCCGCTGGGCGACGGCCGCGGCGGCGGCATCTGGGTCCACGTCGACCACGGCGGCCCGACGAGCGGCTGCGTATCCCTGGCCAAACCCCACATGCGCACCCTGCTACGGAGCCTGGACCCGCGGAAGCACCCGGTGGCGGTGATGGGCCCGGAGAACTGGCTGGCCGGTTAGGAGCGTTCCGAAAGATCCAAGCCGGACTGGCTGAGATTGGTCAGAATGCCCGTCCGGCCAACTTCGGCTGCGAAGCAAGAGAACCAGCCATATCTGTCCCTTCTGTTTACCGGGGCACCGCTCGGCGGCAGCATGGGCGGGCACGTGAACGGCGCGCTGCGCCGCGGAGTGAGACCGCCGGGAGTGCTGGTGAATCACGAGTGGCCGCCGTCCACCTTTCTCGGCAGGTTGCGCAGCGCGACGCGTGAAGAACTCCTCGCACAGGGCACCTTGATCACCTATCCGGAGCACCGCGAGCTGCTACGCCAAGGCGAAGACAGTCGGCATGTCCTGTTGATCACGAGTGGCGTCGTGAAGGTCGTCGCCAGCGCAGAGAGCGGCTACGAGATGCTGCTCGCCATCCGTCTGGCGGGTGACCTGGTCGGTGAGATGGCCGCGTTCGAGGAGCGCCCCAGGTCCGGCAAGGTGGTTGGGTGCAGCACGGTGACGGCGCGGATCATGCAGGTGGGGGCGCTGGAGACGTTCCTTACCCGGCACCCGGACGCCATGCGTGCCATCCTCCACATGTTGTGTGCCCGGCTGCGCTGGGCGAACCGGCGCCGGGTGGATTTCCAGGCGTACAAGGCGCTGACCCGGCTGGCCCGGATGCTGGCCGAGTTGACCCTGGCGTACGGCCAGCCCGAGCTCGACGGTGGCAAGCGGTGTGATCTCCCCGTGACGCTCACCCAGGCGGAACTGGCGTCCCTGGCCGGTGTGAAGCTCCGCACAGCGGAAAGCTGTCTGGCCCAACTGCATGACATGGGGCTGGTGGAACGCAGCTACAGGAACATAACCATCTGTGACGTTCCGAAGTTGATGGAATTCGCCGAACTTCTTGCCGAGAACCCGTACTGATACGGAATCACTCCACGCGTGCGCTCCTAGCCTGCTCGGGCAGCACTTCGTGGGCAGTGTCGCCCATTGCTTGCCAGAGAGGAAATGATCGGGTGATCGAGTGGTCCGGGTTCCGTCCCTGCACGTGCATAGCCGTGGACGCGCAGTCCTACGGCAGTAACAACGACCGTAGCCAGTCCGAGATCCAGCACGACCTGCCGCGGCTCCTCGGCCGTGCCGCAGCCGGCGCAGGCCTGGACCGTGCGAACTGGCAGATCCAGCGAAAGGGCGATGAGCAGCTCGCTGTGCGCCCCGTGGACGGCTCCGAGCCCCGCCTGGTCGACGATTACATCCGCCATCTCGTCTCCGCTCTGCGCGAGTACAACGGCCGACGAGTGCCCGAGGAGCGGATGAGGCTGCGTGCGGCCATCCACCAGGGACCGGTGGAACTGGCCGACAACGGCTTCGCGGGCACGGCCGTGGTGGCCACGGCGCGCCTGCTGAACTCCGCCCCGCTCTACGACGCGTTGGCGGCCCACTCCGACGCCGACCTCGTGCTGCTTGTGTCCGACGACGTCTTCCGCGCCACGGTGGCCGGCGGTCACACGACCCTGTCGCCAACTGACTTCACCCGCCACAGCGTCAGGGTCAAGGAATACGAGGCCACCGCCTGGCTGTACGTACCCGGGACCGCGGAGCCGGGGGGGCCCGCGGCGGACCGGTCGCAACCGGCCGCCGCGGGCAATCCCCGCCCGGGAACGGGAACGGGTGGCGAGTACCGCGCCGACAAGATCAACGTCAGCAACTTCGCCGGCCCCGTGGACGCCCGGAACTCCGTCTTCGGTTTCGGGAGCACCGGTGGCTGACGCTGCGGACCCTGATGCGGGGACGGCCGTACCGCCCGCCTCCGTAGCGGAGGGCACAGGGTCGTCCACGTCGGACCGACCACCCGCTTCGGATGTGCCGCCCCCGCAGGATGCCTTCGGCGAACTGCCGGATTCCGGGACGGAAGCCCCCGGCCCGGACGCCGGGCCGGAAGCGATCCCCGAGCCACGGCCCGCCGAGCGGGACGAGCGGGAAGAGGACGGCCAGGGCTACGACGATCTGCGCCGCGTCCACCAGATCGTCAACAACAACTTCCATGCCGGCGTCGACGCTGCGGGGGCGGCGTTCGGCTTCGGTGCCGCTTCGTCGCCCGGACTTGCACCCGGGAACATCGAGCCCGAAGAGGCGGACCGGGCCCTGAGGTTCCATCTCCCGCCGCAGCCGTGCTTCGACGAGGCGCTGGTCAAGCTGCGCGAGGACGCGCTCGTCGTGCTCATCGGTCCGGACGACTGCGGCCGGGGCACAGGCGCCTTCGCCCTGCTGCGGAGCATCCTGGGCAAGGACGCCAGGCTACGTAGTCTGTCGCCCGCCAACGCCCTGGCAGACCTGGCCGCTTCGCGGGATCTCAAGCAGGGGCAGGGCTACGTCATCCTCGACTACGTCGGCGAGTTGCACGTAGAGGCAGTGCAGGCTTACGCGATCAGCCGGCTGAGCCAGGAACTGCGTCGCAAGGGGTCGTACCTGGTAATCACGGCCGGGGACTCGACCCGCCGACGGCTGGCCCTGCGCGATCACTGTGTGCCGTGGGGCGCCCCGGAGCCCCTCGAACTCTTCGGACACTGCCGGGCGATGCTGCCCCCGGCCGTTGTCGAGCCGGCCACCGAGGAGGAGTTGCTGGCGCGTATCGCAGAGCAACGGCGGCCGGCGGACGTCGCCGCCGCGGCCTTCACCCTGTCCCGGGAAGGTGCGGCGGCGGCGCTGGAGACCCTGCGGGACCGGCACCGGGAGCAGGTCGACGAATGGTTTCGCAAGCGGCCGCCCGCGGGAGATCTGCTTCCGCTCGCGGCACTGGCCTTCCTGGAAGGACTCCCGGAGCGCACCTTCGAGGCCCACTACGCGGACCTAGCCGCCCTCGTACGTGCCTGGGAACAGAGCGGTGAGGCGCCCGTCGCGGAGCCGGACGCACCGACCGCGACGTCGCTGGGCGGAACAGTGGCCGATCAGTCCCGGGCCCGTTGGCGGGAGTTGGCGGCGGGGCTCGTAACGACTGCAGACCGGCCCGCGCCGAGCGGTGACGCCGACCGCAGCGAACGGTGTCTGGTCTTCGCCTCGCCGCGTATCCGCGAACTGGTCATCGCGAAGCTAGACGAACTGTACGGCTACCCGCTCTGGTATCCGCTGCGGCGCTGGCTGAGCGAGCTGGCTCTGGTCGGCGACCTGGAGACTCGGACGGAGCTGGCCAGGGGCGTCGCGCTCCTGGCGCGTTACGCGCTGGTCGAGGTTGACGAGAACCTGCTGACGGTGTGGTCCGAGGGCCTCATCAACCAGAGGGTGGCGGCCGCGCTGACGCTCCAGTTCATGTGCGACATCGAGCGTCTCGCTCCGCAGGCATTCAAGATCGCCGTGCGCTGGGCGGACAACAGCGGACCCAGGCGGGCGGCGACGGCGGCGATGGCGCTGACCGGCCCTCTGGGCTCGCTCTACCGTCTGGATACGCTCAAATGGCTGTGGTTCCTGATACACCGAGGCGAGAGGATCGCGTTCTCGGCTCGGTGTTCCTTTGTCCTGCTGCTGCAGACGAGTGAAGAGGAGCCCGAGCGCGCTCTGCTCATCCTTCGGTACGTACGGACTATGGTCCTGCACGCGACACCGGGTTCCCGGGAACGCGCGATCGCACTGGCCGTAGCCGTCCAACTGCTGGAAGCGACCCGGCTGGAGGCCCCGGAACCCGTCACCGCGGTGCTGCTGCGCTCCGTACCGGACAGTCCCCGCCACCTCGGGGCTCTGTGGGCGGAGGTTCTGCACAGCAGGAACCGCAGCCGCGCGATCAGCGCACTGTGCCGCACGATGGTGCAGTTGCGGGACGACTCGTCCGTCACCGGCGCCGTGCGCGAACTCGGCGAAGCCATGCGGTCCGCCATGACCCCGCGGCAGTGGGCGGCTCTGCGCCACCACCTGTCCCTCGTGCTGAAGCACCCCGACTACGCGATCCCCGGTGCCCGCAGGCTGGCCCAGATCCTCGTCGGATCGATGCGTGGCCGGTTGTCGGCGGACCCGCGGCCCCGCCACACCCTTGTCGACCCCATCACTCCCTTCTCGTCCGTTCAAGGAGGCACAAGCAAGTGAACTACCCGGTCATAGCGGAGCACATCCTGGCCACGGTGCAGAGCGGCTGGTGGTCCCGGCGCCGCCGCCGCGAGGACGTGCCGCCGCTGCCGCCCGGCGCGGTGTACGTCTTCAGGGTCGGCGGGAACTACCGCACGTTCCCCGACGGGATGGTGTTCGACCCCTCCCACCCCGACGTGCTCGACGCGTCCTCGGTCAGCCTGGTCGACTGCCGGGCGAGGCTGGTCAACGTCGAGCGCCAGCTGCCGTCGTTGAGCGAGGCGGACAACTTCACCCTGCGGGCGTCCTTCACCTGCCAGGTCACCGACGCGACGGTCATCGCGCAGCGGGGCACCCTCGACGTCACCGATGCACTGCGTGCGTACCTGATGGGCGACAGCGACCTGCCCCGGGTGAGCGCCGGCCACCGTGTGGAGGAGGTCAACGCGGTACGCGCCGAGGCAGGCCACCGGATGGCCGCGTACAGCGCAATCGTGCCCCCGCGGGTCGCGGGCATGAGCGTCGAGTTCGTCAGTGCCGAGGTGCACGCATCGGACGACCTGCGTGACTGGGAGCAGAAGCTGCGCGACGAGCGTCGCGCCCAGGAACTCCAGCGCGGCCAGCGCGACTTCGAAACCCAGGACGCTCTGCGGATCGCCGACCTGCTCTCCCAGGGCTCCGACCACGCCGACGCCTTCGGTATCGCACGGCAGGAGATCGGCGTCACCGACGCGGCGGCGCGCATCCATCGCAACAGCTCGGAGGAGACGGCCCGTCGCCATGCGGCCGAGACGTCCGAGCGGACCCATGCGCAGGCGCGGGAGACCGCGGAGGCGCAGATGCGCCGCGAGATGGTGCTGACGCTGCTACGCCAGATGGGCAACAGCGAATACGTCGACTACCACCAGGTCCTGGAGCAGGTCCTCCGTGACACGGGAGGCCAGGCTGCCCCGGGCATCGGGGGCCCCGCGGATCCCTCCCGCATGGTCGAGCAGGGAAGGTCGTCCGAGCACAAGGCAACCGGCCGGAGCAGTGCGTACGACCCGCAGGGTGGCTTCGTCGGGGACGAGGACGATCTCGTTGACTGACTCTCTTACGACCCCGGTGAGCGCCTCCACCGACGCTGCAGAGGAACGGGGCTCCGGCGACGAGGCGGCATTCCGTGGCCGCGTCGGACGGGCCACGGCACACACCAAGGAGGCCGAGCCCCGTACGGGTGCCGGCGGCGCCCCGCCCCCCGGGCGGACCGTCCGCCGTCCCCCCGACCTCGAGGTCGCACGACGGCTGCGGATGCTGACCGGCGTCGACGAGGAACTGCTGGCCAGGGTCAAGTTCGAGCGGAGCAAGTACACCGCCCTGGGCGGGGTGGTACTCGGCACGTCCGTCATCGCGGCGTTCTCCATGTGGAACTTCGCGACGGAGGCTCTCGGCAGGGTCTCCGCCCTGGCCCTGATCCCGACGCTCATCTGGATGCTGTTCGTCCTCAACCTCGACCGCTGGCTGGTCACCCCCCAGCCGAACGCCCGGCGCCGGGTCGGGCCTCTCATCACCCGACTGCTGATTGCCCTGCTACTCGGCGTGGTGATCGCCGAGCCGCTGGTGCTGCGCATCTTCCAGACGGCCATAGAGGAGCGCGTTGCGGATGAACGTACGGACGCCATCGACGAGTTGCGTACGAAGTTGGTCGCCTGCAATCCCGTACCGTCCACGACGAAGGAGGCCGCCACTCCGAAGGGCTGTGACAGCAGGTCAGTCCTCTCCTTCGCGGGGACGCCCGGCGAGCAGGCCGACCATCTGGCCGCCCTGCGCTCGGACGCCGCCGCCCTCCAGAAGCGGGTGGACCGGGACACCGCCAGGCTGGAGGCCATCGACTCCGAGGTGCGGAACGAGTGCCGCCGGCTGGTCCGCATGGCGGACACCGGGCTGTACCAGCGCACGTCGGAATGCCTGCGATTGCGGGAGAAGGCACAGGACTACCGGACTACCCACCGCACCGACGAGAACGAGACACGCCTGGCCGAGATGAACAGCAGCATCTCGCGGATCGAGGCCGATCTGACCACGTCCCGTGGCAACTTCCTCCAGGCCAGGGACACGGAGATCGATCGAAGGCTGGAGGACGAACGTGCCAAGCAGAAGGAGATCGGTGTCCTGGAACGGATCCGGGCGCTCGACGAGCTGGCGGCCGGGAACCCTGTGCTGTTCGTCGGCATCTGGCTGGTCCGCCTGCTGTTCGTATTCCTCGATATGCTGCCTGTGCTCGTGAAGTACCTGAGCGGCGACAGCTCGTATGACCGGATGCTGACCAGCGCGAGCAACAGTGCGGTCAAGATTCACGGTGAGCAAGTCCGGCTGGCCGAGCGCCGGGCGATGGCCGACCTGGAGATCGCCCAGGACACCATCGAGCAGGAAGTGCGGCGCCACCGCGCGGAGTCGGAGGCCGCGTCCCGCGAACACGCGGCGGCGATGAACATCCGGGTCCGGCAGGCAGTCAGCGCGCTGGAGGACGAAATCCGTCGCTCGGCGAAGGTCTGACGCATCCGCAGCACCGGGACCACAGCACCACGGCCGCTCCGCCCGCCGGGGCGGCCGCCGCCCGCCCCGAGGGGAAGGGAGGAGCCATGTCCCCGTCCAGTGGTGATGCAGACTCGGCCCCGGACACCGACACCGGTGCGGAACTCGCCCGGCTCATGCTGTCGGAGACCCGCGAAGAGCTGGTACGCGCCGACAACAAGGCCGGTCTCATGCTGGCGTCCCTGGGGGCAGCCCTGACCGCACTCCTCGGCGCCGTCGGCAGCGGCACCATCGCCCCGCGGCAGTACCCGGTCGTCCCGCAGCTCCTGCTCTGGCTGGGCTGCGCCGCCTGCGTACCGGCACTTGTCCTGCTGGGACTCGCCATCACGCCGCGGCTCGGAGACCCCCGGTCTTCTCGCGCCCACTACTTCGGCGACGCCAGGCTGGCGATGTCAGTCGTGCACTTGGAACGTATGGTCCGCCGCACCGATGCCATGACCCGGGACCTGGGCCAGTTGGCGGTCCTGTCCCGGACCGCCTGGACCAAGTACCGCTGTATACGTCACGCGCTGGTCTGGGGCACGGTCTTCGTCGTGCTCGTGCTGCTGGGGATAGTGACGGGAGGGGGATGAGCAGACGGCTATCGTGTGCTGACGGGCAGTGAGTGACCGATGGGGGCGGGAGGGGTGTGTGATGACGGATCCGGTGTCGTTGGCCGCGATCTCCGGGGTGCTCGGCGCGATCGGCATGGGGATGGCCAACGAGGTGGGCCGGGCGGCGTGGGAGACCACCGGGGCGCTGGTGCGCAGGGCCGCCGGGCGGGAGGTGCGGGCGCCCGGGCGGGCCGCGGAGGTGGAGCGGGTGGCCGCGCTGCTGCGGGAGGGGGCCGCGCGCGATCCCGAACTCGCCCGGATGTGGGAGCGGTTCGCCGCGACCCTGCCGACCGGCTCCGGCCCCGGTTCCGCGGGCACGCCCCGGCTGCCCGCCGCGACGCGGCACTTCACCGACCGCCGCCCCGCGTTACGGTTGCTCGACCGCGAGGCGGACCGGACGTTCGACGGTCGGCCGCGGGTGGCGCTGCTGCACGGCCCCGAGGGCATCGGGACCACCGCCACGGCGCTGTACTGGGGCAGCAGGCGCGCCGAGGACTTCCCCGACGGGCAGGTGCACGTCGGCCTGCACGGCTGGTCGTCGCAGAGCGCCCTCGGCCCCGCCGTGGTCGCCGGCCTCCTGCTGCGCGAGCTGGGACTGCCGGCGGAGGAGACGCCGCACGCCGCGGACGGGCGGCTGGACCTGTGGCGGCGGCTCGTCGCCGGGCTGCGGCTGCTGGTCGTCCTCGACCACGCGTACTCCGCGGCCCAGGTGCGCCCGCTGCTGACCTCCGCGCCCGGGGTGTTCACACTCGTGACGGCCCGTCATCCGCTGCCGGGACTGGACGCCGTGCCCGTGGCGCTGGGGCCGCTGGCGGCGAAGGACGCCCGGCGCCTGCTCACGCACTTCGCCGGGCCGGAAGCCGTGGCCGCGGCGCCGGACACGGCGAAGGACCTGCTGGTGCGCTGCGCGGGGTCGCCGTACGCGCTGCGTACGGCCGCACCGCTGCTGTCGGTGCACGGCGATACGGCGCGGGGTGCCGCGGAGGCGGCCGGGCCCGTCGCCGCCCTGACCGAGTCCGCCTACCGCGCGCTCGCCGCGGACGCCGCCCGGCTGTACCGGCTGCTGGCGTTACGGGACTGGCCCCACGTCGACGCCAGGACCGCCGCCTGGGCGACGCAGCCGGCCCCGGCCCCCGACCCGGCCCCGTCGCCGGACCGTGACCCCGACACGGCGCAAGCCGCGGCCCTCCTCGGCCTCCTCGCCGACCGCGGTCTGCTGGAGCCCGCCGGCACCGAGCGCTACCGCTTCCGTCCCGCCGTACGCCGCCACGCCGAGTTGCTCGCCCGGCACGAGGACGGCCCGCACGCCTGCGCCGAGTCGCTCGCCCGTGTCGTACGCGGCTATGCCGGCCTCGCCGAGGACGCCGCTCACCAGGCGCTGCCGGAGAGTTGGCGCGTACCGGCGCCGTCGAGGCCCGGTCCGCCGCTGGGCAAGGCCGAGGCCCTCGGCATCCTGGTGGGGGAGGCGGCGAACGTCTTCGAGGCCGTGCAGGCCGCCGCCGACGCCGGCGAGAGGGCCGCGGCCGTACGCCTCGCGCGCGCCCTCTGGCCGCTGCAACTCAAGGCCGGCCGGCACGCGGAGGCCGTTCCCGCGCTCCGCACGGCCCTGCGCCTCCCCGCGCCGGAGAGCGAGCCGCGCGCCACCGGCCTCCGCGACCGCGCGGCCCTCCGCTTCCAACTGGCCATGAGCCTGATGGAGCTGGGCGAACACGCCGAGGCCGAGACCGAGTTCCGGGCCGCCGCCGAGGACGAGCGGACGGCGGGCCACATACGCGGGCACGCCTCCGCGGTCGAGGCACTGGGCCTGCTGCGGCTGCGGCAGTGGGCGGGCCGTGAGGCGCTGGCCCTCTTCGACCGGGCGGACACGCTGTACGGGACCATCGCCCCCGGCGAGGAAGGCCATGCCGACCTGCGCCGTGCCCGGCCGCTGCTCGTGCGCCACCGCGGGCGCGCGCTGCGCGTCGACGGCCGCTTCGAGGAGGCGATAGCCCTGCTGCGTACGGCCGTCGGATCCTTCGAGGAGATCGGCGACGACTACAACCGCGCCCGCGCCCTGACGGACCTCGCCGAGACCCACGTGCTCGCCGCCGCGCCCGCGGCGGCCCTGCCGCTGATCGACGAGGCCGTCGCCCTGCTCGACGCGCAGCTGGCCGAGCACCCGCTGGCCTACGCGCGTTCCGTACGGGCGCGTTGCCTCACCCCCTGAGCGGGGCGACGGTCACGCGGTGCTCGCGCGCGCCTGTACGAACCAGCAGGCCGTGCTCCGCGAGGGCGGCCGTGCTCCGGCCCGTTGCCAGCCAGGCGTGCAGGGCGGAGGCGTACGCCGCGGGGTCGGCGTCGGCCGCCCCGGGGACGGCGGTGAGTGCGAGCGCGTCGCCGGCGCGGGTGCGGACGGTGCAGTCGCCGGGTCCCGTGACGTACGCGGCGAGGGCGCAGTGCGCGTACCGCCGCAGGGTCTCCGCGCACCAGGCGGCGGGCGAGCCGAAGCGCGGGTCGTCGGGGGCGCCGTGGCGAAGGATCACGTCGGCCAGGTCGAGGCGGCCGGGGTCGCGGGTGTCCTCGGGCACGGCGGTGTGCACGGCGGTGTGCGCCGCGCCGTCGCCGCCGGGCTCGTACGCGGGATCGGCCCAGCGGCGCAGCACGACCGCGCCCGCACCCGCCCCGGCGGGCAGCCGGGTGAGCACCCGCATCGGTGCGGTGCGGTGGACCGGTTCGTACGCGGGCAGCGGCAGCGGTTCCAGCAGCGCGGGCCGCTCGGGCTCGGGCAGCTCCATCAGCCCGTAGAACAACTCCCGCAGGCGGCCTGCCGACTCCCCCGGCACCGACGAGGTGAACCGTGCGGGACCGGGCTGCGGCCGGTGGCCGGCGATCAGCGCGTCGACCTGCGCGGGCAGCGGCGCGAACGGGTCCAGCCGCGGCGAGTCGGCGAGGAAACCGGCCAGCGGCGCCCGGGGGTCGACGTGTTCGAGGGGCGCGGCCGCCAGCACCACGGGCACGCCGAGGGCCGCGGCGTAGTACGTGACGGCCCCGTGGTCGCCGACGACCGCGTCCGCCGCGAGCAGCGCCTGCCGCCAGGCGCCCAGCGGATCGACGAGCGCCAGCCCGCCGCGCCGGGCACCGTCGAGCCAGGACCGCACCTGCCCGGGGCCGTGCCCCTGCCAGATGTTGGGGTGCAGGACGACCGCCACCCGGTACTCGTCGGCGGCCAACTCGCCCGTCAGCCGCGGCAGCAGGGCCGGCAGCACGTCACCCGCGCCGCCGTCGCCGAACAGCCCCTCGGGGTTCCACGTGGCGGACACCACGACGAGCCGCTGCCCGTCGCGTACGCCCAACGCCCGCCGGAACCGGTCCCGGTGCCCGCGGGCGGCGAGCATCCGGTCGAAGCACGGATCCCCGGCCAGCACCGCGGCCCCGGCCGCCTCGGGGCACGACTGCCGCAGGCGCTCCGCCTGCTCGGGGTGCGAGAGCACGAACGCGTCGGCCACTGGCCGTCCGTCCTCAAGCAGCCACTCCGGCGCCAGCCCGAAGACGGGAGCCCGGCGTCCGGCGTCCGGCGACCGGCGACCGGCGACCGGCGACCGGCGACCTGAGCCTCTTAGTGTATCCAACGCCATGCGAAAGAACTGCCAATTTGCCGTGCAATGCGGCTATTTGACCACCCAGGCTTGCGGAGACGGCCAGGTCGACGGGCGTACGGACCGCCTGCTCCCACGGCAGCACCGGCACCCCCACCGCCGCCAGCAGCTCGCCGACGCCGCCCTGGAACGGCGAAGAACCCGTGCACGTCGCCAGCATCTGCACCCGCAGGTCGTCGTCGAAGAGCGGCATCACGTCAAGCAGCCGGGTGGCCGACGTGACGTTGTGCACGACGAACAGCACCCGCCGGCACCGCCCCCGGGAAGCCCACCGCCGAGCCCCTTCCCCCACCGGAACCCGTACCCAGCCCTCCCGCGCCTCCGCCATCCAGCCCCCCACGGCCTCACCGCCACCCCGGCGTGAACACGCCACCCTAGACGCTGCGGTGCGGCACCGGCAGACGACGGCCGGCCTGCTGAGGGGGTGGCGGAGTCTGTTCTCACCGCGCCGGGCAAGGCGCGGCCGTCAGCGGCGGGTGTGGCCGAACAGGGCCATGGCCTCGTCGAGCCGGACGCGGGCCCAGTCGTACTGCTTGCTGTCGGTGTGGCCGCGGTAGACCGTCTCGATGACCATGATCAGCATCAGATGGAGGCAGTACAGGCGGCGGCGCATCTGCTGCGTCGGGGTCAGCTCCGGGTGGCCGTAGCCGCGCATGAACGGCACCGGGTGGCCGAAGGCCGCCATCTGGGTGCCCGCGAAGCCGGACTCGATCAACGGGTCGCCGAAGAAGGCCCGCTCGTGGTCGATGACCCCGATGATCTCGCCGTCGCGCACCATGACGTTCCCGGCCCACAGATCCCACTCCACGAGACGCGGCTCGGTCACCTCGTCGAGGCTGCCGGCGTGGGCGTCCACGACCGTACGCACAGTGTCGTAGCCCCAGCCGAGGTCGACGCCGCGTCGCTCGCCGTCGGCGAGCACGTCCTCGACCATGCCGGTGAACACCCGCCGCCAGCTCGGATCACCGGGCCCGGCGAGCGGCCCGAAGGCGTCTCCGCGCAGCGAGTTGATCTCCCGGTTGGCCGCGCCGACCTGCTCCATGAGCGAGTCCCGTGCGGCGGCGGGGAGTTCCTTCGCGATGACGCCGAGGTTGTCGCCGTCGATGTACGGCATGAAGAAGTACTCGGCGTCGCACAGCTCGCGGCTCCGGTCGGCGAAGTCCACGGCGGGAACGGGCACGGAGGTGCGCGTACGCAGCAGCTCCAGCATGCGCAGCTCGACGGACATGGCGCCCCGCTCGTACGTCATGACCTCCACGTGCGGCGACGGCGCGATCTTCACCACGACCTCGGCCCCGTCACGCAACCGGATGCGGTACGCGACGTTGAACCACCCGTGCCCCAACTCGACGGCCCACCCGCCCCCCACGGGCACCCGGCCGGCCCCGTACGCACGCTCGACCATGGCGCGCAGAGCGTCGAGTGACTGCCTGTTCTTGGTGATGCTCTCCACACCCGTTCCCTTCGCCGACTCCGCCTCGGAGAGAGGTCGATCGGGCGTCACACGTCGGCGTGCTCGGAAGACAACCGGCCGGCGCGGAGACCGTCGGCATGCGGCCAGATGGCCAAGGAGAGCGAGGCGAGGTACGTGCCCCGCGTGCGGATTCGACGCTCGTCCCAGGTGGTGGCCCAGTCGCTGATGTCGGCGTTCGGTGGCGCACTGAGCAGGGTGCCGTGTGTCAGGCGTAGCAGGCTGTGCTTTCCGAGCCATTGTCGCTTGTTCTCCCAGGCCATGTTGCCCAAGGTGGGATTCAAGCGGGCGGTGACAAGGGTCAGGTTGCCCAGTGCGTGGACCAGTTCGTCGCGGTCGGCTCCTTCGGACGGATCGTTTTCAAGGGGCGGCCAGTTGTCGCGCCAGCTCTGCGGCATGACGTGCTCGATGGTCAACTTCGCACCCGCCTGCTCGCCGACCGGGACGGTCAGCTGTTCGGTGTGGTCAGTGCGCAGCTCGTCCTCCAGCGCTTCCAGGAGGACGCGTACGCTGCGGCGGACCAGGCGGGAGTAGAGGGGGTCCTGTTCCAACGAGGCACGGAACTCGTGGTCGCTTGGCCAAAGACGGTGGTGGCCCTGCATTGCCGAGAGGGACCGGATGATCGCTTCGTCCGCACGGTCTGGTTGCCGGACTGCGGCCGTGACCAGATCACGGAAGACGTTGTTGTAGTCGCGAGTGCTGAGATTGAGCACCGCCCGGCGAACGAGATAGCTGTCGATGGCGCGGATCGCCCGTCGACGGCGCTCCAGTGACAGCACGGACTCGTCCAGGCCGTAGAGGAAGAGGAGCAGGGGCATCGGCGTGGAGGTCTGAAGTACCTTCATGCGATACAGGAACCGGCCCTCCGTACCGTGCAGCGGGTGGTCGTCGATGAGGTCGTAGATCTCGGCATATCGCGTCAGCTCAGCAAACACGTCTTCCGTGGGGACGGCGGTCGAGAGGAGCCAGCGCTCGAACTCCTTGAACAGGGCGGAGGCGGTGAACTCAAGCTGCGTGCGCATGGTGAGCCAGTACGTCAGGAACACGTCGAGGCGGCTTCGTGTAATTCGGCCGGTCGTCTGTTCCACGCGCCATTCGTCCTGGTCGAAGGGTGCCCAGTACGTCCTGTAGAGCCGGTCGACGTCTGCTCCGGCGTGTTCGGCGTTGCGGAACAGCAGGTTCTTGATCAGGTCTGCGTGCTCCAGCGGTGTACCGCGACTGTTCAGCGTTTCGAAGACGACCTGCGCGTCGTCGTGCTCTTCCAAGTCACGGGGAATAGTCCGGGTAGCGCGTTACGGCCGGGGCGACGGACCCGGCCACTCACTTCTTCCCCGAGCAGGGAGGCGAGACCCGCTTTTGCATTCGGGCCTCGGCGTCAGCAGCCACCCCTCGGCGCACAAGGATGCTCCGCAGCTCGCGGACGTTCCTTGCCCTGTTCGAGCCGTGTCGCGGAAGTGACCATATGGCCCATGTCGCCTCCCTGTTCCTTGCTGCCATGATCTGTCTGCCCGAGCGTGTGAGCGGCGACGCCTGCACCGCCCATCGCTCCTGGTCAGCGGTGCCCCGCGGGACCCGTCCCCGTTCCACGAGTGCACCGGGCGCGAGCGGTTGCGGCCGTGTGCGCGGGTGAGCGACCGTGATTCACCCGACGGCGGGCCAGTCACGGGCATCGGGTCACACCAAGAGTCTGTTGACGTCGCTAACGTAAAGTTGTTGCATGGTGACGGCTTCGCGTGTACGTTTCTGTGGACGTTCCCGTCTGTCACGATGGGCAGGCCCGTCATACGGGGACCAGCGGGACGGAGCCGTACGGGAGGCAGCGGCAATGAGTGGGGATTCCGGGACGGTTGCGGGGCGGTTCCGGCTGGTGGGCCACCTGGACTCGGGGAACATGGGCGAGGTTCACCGCGCCGAGGACCTGGCCGCGCCCGAGGGCTCGCCTGCACGTGTCGTCGCGCTCAAGCTCATCCGTCGTCGCCGCTCAGGCACGCTGGTGCAGACGCAGGCCGATCCGCACGCGGTGGCGAGATTTGCACGCGAGGTGCGCATCATGCGTCTGCTGAGCCACCCCAACCTGCCCCGCACCATCGACGGGGGAGTGGACGAGGCCAACGGCGATCTGCCCTTCCTCGCCATGGAGTTCCTGGACGGGTACCCGCTCGCTGATCTCATAGCGGAAGAGGGCCAGTTACCGGTCTCCTGGGTCGCCGCCATCGGGGCGCAGATAGCCGACGCCCTGGCAGCCGCGCATGCCGCCGAAGTGGTCCACCGGGACCTCAAGCCCCGCAACGTGATGCTCACCCGCGGCGGCGCGGTCAAGGTCCTCGACTTCGGGATCGGCCGCATCGTCGATGACCCCGACGGCACCAGGCTGACCAGCACGGGAGCGACGGTCGGCACGGCCCGCTACATGGCACCGGAACAGTTCGAGGCCAGCCTCGTCACCCAGGCCGCGGATCTGTACGCACTCGGGTGCGTGCTCCACGAGATGTTTCTGGGGAACCCGCCCTTCGTGGGCAACAGTGACTTCGACTTCCGGGACAAGCATCTCTACCAGGAGCCGACACCCGTGCGGCTGCTTCGCCGGGACGTGCCGGAGGCACTGGCCCGCCTGGTGGATCTCCTCCTCGCGAAGAAACCCGCCGACCGCCCGGCCGACGCCGTCGCCGTGCGGGAGACGTTGCTGCCCTTCGCGACGGAGGGCGTCTCGCTCCCCGTCTGGCAGGACTTCGACCCGGTGAAGTGGCTGGTGCGGCCGGCCGAGGACGCCGTCACGGAGAAGCCCTCCGGGACGACCACCCCCGAGCCCGCGAAGCGGCCTCTGTCAGGTTCCGCCATGGACGTCTTCGGTGTGCACGCGAAACTCATCGACGACTACCGCTCCTTCACCGAGGGCGGCACGGTGATCCGCGACGAACGCGTCAGGGACTTCGTGAAGAGAGACCTCGACGCCAAGTCGCAATGGCCCAACCCCTGGCTGTCGCTGAACCCCTTCTTCGCCTCCTCCGGAACCGTCGCCGAACTGGCCGCCCAGAACGTCCTGCACAGCGAGTGCGCGAAGATCTTCCAGGCAGGTAAGGCCGAGAACTCCACCGTGTGCGACGGCCGCCCGCTCACTCTGCACCGCCACCAGCGTGCGGCGATCGACGCGGCGGCGGCCGGCGTCTCCTATGTCCTGACCACAGGCACCGGTTCGGGGAAGTCCCTCGCCTATATGGTCCCGATCGTCGACCGCGTGCTCAGGGAACGGCAGGAGGCCGGGCCCGACGCCCCCGGGCGGGTGCGGGCCATCATCGTCTACCCGATGAACGCCCTCGCCAACAGCCAGCTCAAGGAGCTGGAGAAGTACCTGCGCAACGGTTACGGAGAGGGCAACGAGCCCGTCACCTTCGCCCGATACACCGGCCAGGAGGACGACGAGACCCGCCGCCGGATTCGCAGGAACCCGCCGGACATCCTGCTCACCAACTACGTGATGCTGGAACTGATGCTCACCCGGCCCGACGACCGCGACAGCCTCGTGGCCATGGCCGAGGGGCTCCGGTTTCTCGTCTTCGACGAACTGCACACCTACCGCGGCCGGCAGGGCGCGGACGTGGCCCTCCTCATCCGCCGGGTGCGCGACGCCTGCCGCGCCGACGACGTGCAGTGCATCGGCACCTCCGCGACGATGTCCACCGAAGGCAGCCTGGAGGACCAGAAGAACGTGGTGGCCGACATGGCCACCAAGCTCTTCGGTACGAAGGTCAGCCCCGACCACGTCGTCGGTGAGACCCTCGTCCGGGCCACCGGCGAGCCCCCTTCCGCCGTGCCGGCCGACCGCCTGGCGGGAGCCGCTGCCCCAAGCGCCTACGCCGACCTCGTGACCGATCCCCTCGCGCGCTGGATCGAGACGTACTTCGGCCTCGGGACCGACGACGCCACAGGGCAACTCGTACGGCAGAAGCCCGGAAGGATCGAGGACGCAGCCGCCGAGCTGGCACGGCAGAGCGGCGTCGGGGAGGAGCGGTGCGCGGACGCCTTGCGGGAAACGCTGGAAGCGGGCTCGCAGGCGTACCACCCGGTCACGGAACGCCCCCTGTTCGCTTTCCGGCTCCACCAGTTCCTGTCCAAGGGCGACACGGTCTACGTCACCCTGCAGAGCAAGGCCGACCGCCACGCCACCCGTGACTACCAGCAGGTGCGGCCCGGCACCGACGGGCATGTCCTGATGCCGCTCGCCTTCTGCCGCGAGTGCGGTCAGGAGTACCTCACCGTGTGGCGTACGGAGAGGGACGGAGAGATCCGCTACGAACCGCGCCGCGACACCGCTGCCACGGGGGGCCGGGCGGGCGACGGCTACCTCTACATCGATACCGACCGCTACCCGGACACCGCCCCCTGGCCCCACACCTCGGAGGAGGCCATCGCCGACCGGCGGCTCCCCGAGTCCTGGCTGGAGATCGACGACAAGGGCCAGGAGGTCGTCAAGAAGTCCTACCGGGACCGGCTGCCGCGAGCCTTCACCGTCGATCCGTACGGCAACGAGTCCAAGGGCGAGCTGCACGCGGCGTTCATCCCCGCTCCGTTCCTGTTCTGCCTGCACTGCTCGGTCGCCTACGAGCAGACCCGCGGCAAGGACTTCGCCAAGCTGGCCACCCTGGACCAGGAAGGCCGCTCCTCGGCGACCTCGCTGATATCCGCGTCCGTGGTGCGTTCCCTGGACAGCGTGCCGGAAGCGGCGCTCCCCAAGGAGGCCCGCAAACTCCTCACGTTCGTCGACAACCGTCAGGACGCCTCTCTCCAGGCCGGCCACTTCAACGACTTCGTTCAGGTCACCGAGTTACGCGGGGCGCTGTACCGGGCCGTCGTCGACGCAGGACCGGACGGTATCCAGCATGAGGAACTGACGTCCCGGGTCGCCAATGCCCTCGCCCTGGACCCCACCGTCTACACCGGCGAGAGCGATCTGCCACCGCGCCTGGCGGCTGCCGCGGCCAGGACCCTGCGGGACGTGATCGCCTTCCGGCTCTATCTCGACCTGGAACGCGGCTGGCGCGTCACCATGCCGAACCTGGAGCAGACGGGACTCCTGGAGATCGACTACGCCGACCTTCCGTGGCTCGCGGACCGGGAGGACCGCTGGGCGAAGGCTCACCCGTCGCTGCGCGACGCCGACGCCTCGCTGCGGGCCGAGATCATGAAGGTGCTGCTCGACGAGATGCGCCGATCCCTCGCCATCGACGTGCAGTACTTCCGCGACGACTTCGACTCGCTGCAGAGCGCCAGCGAGGAACGGCTCGTCGACCCCTGGCGGCTCACCAAGAGCGACAGCCCCAAGGTCGCCACCGCCTACCCCCGGCCCTCCAGGCCCGGCATGGACCGCACCGGTCTCTTCCTGTCCGCGCGCGGCAAGTACGGGAAGTACCTCCGCCGTACGCACCGGGGGTTCCGCGACGGCCTGGACCAGACCGAACTCCAGACCGTCATCGAGGATCTGCTCAAGGTCCTCAGGAACGCCGGACTCGTGACCGAGGTGTCCGTGGCACCGCAGCAGGCCCGGTACGTCCGCAGGCCGGCGGCGACCGCCACCGGCTACCGGGTGTCCGCCGCCGCCATCATCTGGCGGGCGGGCACCGGCGAGACCGGGGCCCACGACCCCCTCACCCGTACGTACGCGAGCGGCGACGGGCCGCGCGTCAACGCCTTCTTCCGCCGGCTCTACCGCGAGGCGGCAGACGGCCTCTCCGGCCTGCTCGCCCGCGAACACACCGCCCAGGTCGCCCCCGCCGACCGGCAGCAGCGGGAGGAGGACTTCGGCAAGGCAGATCTCAAGCTGCTCTACTGCTCCCCGACGATGGAGCTGGGGGTCGACATCTCCTCGCTCAACGCCGTCATGATGCGCAACGTCCCTCCCACCCCGGCCAACTACGCCCAGCGCAGCGGCCGTGCGGGGCGAAGCGGCCAGCCCGCCCTCGTCACCACGTACTGCGCCACCGGCAACAGCCACGACCAGTACTACTTCCGCCGTTCGCATCGGATGGTCGCCGGCGCCGTCGCCCCGCCGCGCCTGGACCTGGCCAACGAGGACCTGGTCCGCTCCCACCTCCAGGCCATCTGGCTCGCCGAGGCCGGCCTCACGCTGGGCCGCGCGATACCGCAGGTCCTCGACATCGCCCACCACGAGTCGTCCGGCAGTCCAGCCCCCGGACTCGACCTCCTCGACGACATCCGGACCGCCTCCCACGACCCCGGCGCGCAGACGCGCACCATCGCCGCCGCCCGGCGCGTCCTCGGCCCACTGCTGCCCCGGTTCGGAGAGACGACCTGGTGGGACCAGAGGTGGATCGAGGACGCCGTACGCAGGGCCCCGCGCGACTTCGACCGGGCCTTCGACCGCTGGCGCGACCTCTACCGCACGGCCCTGGTCGACCAGTACGTGCAGAACAAGAGAGTTCTCGACCACACGCTGACCGAGAAGAGCCGGCGCGATGCCTTCCGCCGCCGGACGCAGGCGGAGACGCAGCTCAATCTGCTCAAGAACGAGAGTGCGGACAACCGGTCCGTCCTGTCCGACTTCAATCCCTACCGCTACCTGGCGTCCGAGGGCTTCCTGCCCGGCTACTCCTTCCCCCGGCTGCCGCTCGCCGCCTACATTCCCACGCGCGGCGGTCGGCACGGCGACGGCGACTACCTCCAGCGGCCCCGCTTCCTCGCCATCCGCGAGTTCGGGCCCGGCGCGCTCATCTACCACGAGGGCGCCCGCTACCAGGTCACCCGCATTCAGCTCCCGCCGGACTCCACCGGCGACATCTCCACCAGCGAGGCCCGCCGCTGCGCCCACTGCGGGTACCTCGACGAACCCGGGCAGCGCCGGGACACGTGCGAGATGTGCCAGAAGCCGCTGGGCGCGCCCACCTACGGCCTCCTGCACCTGCACACCGTCTACACGCGGCACCGTGAGCGCATCTCCTCCGACGAGGAAGAGCGCCGCAGGGCCGGTTACCGGCTGGAGACGTCGTACCGCTTCCGGCACCACGGCACGCGCCGCGGACGCCAGGACGCCCGCCTCGCGGACTCCGCCGGTGCGCTCGCCACGCTCACCTACGGAGACTCCGCCACGGTCCGTATCACCAACGTCGGCAGACTGCGCGCCAAGGACAACGAGCCGCCCGGCTACTGGCTCGATCCGGCCGACGGACGCTGGATGAACGAGCGGGACGCCTCCGACGCCTCCGGCGACTCCAGCGAGATGCCCGTCGTCGACGCGGACGGCAAGGAGAAGCGCCGGAAGAAGCGGGTCATCCCGTTCGTCGAGGACCGCCGCAACATCCTCGTCGTCACCCTCGACGAGCCACTGCCGGAACCGGTCGCCCTGACGCTCATGTACGCCCTGGAGCGCGGCATCGAGACCGCCTTCGAGCTGGAGGACTCCGAGCTGACCAGCGAGTTGCTGCCACCGGTCGACGGACCGCGCGACCGGCTGCTGTTCACCGAGGCCGCGGAGGGGGGCGCGGGCGTCCTGCGCCGCATCCAGGCCGAACCGGGAGCCCTCGCCAGGGCCGCCCGGCAGGCGCTGGCCGTCTGCCACTTCGACGAGCACGGCGAGGACGACGCGGGGCCGCAGTCCGACCGCCCCTGCGCCCGTGGCTGTTACGACTGCCTGCTCACGTACGGCAACCAGCTCCACCACGGCGCGATCAACCGTCACGACGTCACCGACGTGTTGCTGCGGCTCGCGTCGGCCGTGGCCACGCGTGAGAAGCGCGGTGAGACCAGCACGGAACAGCACCTCAGGCTCATGACCGCCGCCGCCACCGCTTCAGCCCCGGCCGCCGCAAGCGGTCCGGCCGAAACCACCGCACCGGTCGAGGCGGAGTTCCTGGACTGGCTCAGGGACCATGGCCTCCGCCTGCCCGACGAGGCGGGGGTCACCGTCTCCGGGGCCGATGCCCGCCCCGACTTCGTCTACCGGATGCCGGGCGTCAACCTCGCGGTCTTCGTGGGCGGCGAGGACGGCCCGGGGCGGGACGAGGACGCCGAGGACCGGCTGGACGTCGCCGGCTGGGACGTCATCCGCTTCCCCAAGGGCGGCGACTGGGAAGCCATCGCCGCCGAACACGCCCACTACTTCGGCCCCGGCCCGTCGCGATGACGACCCACCCGCCCCGCTTACCCCGCCCGGTCACCGAACCGGCCGACACGGCTACGAGGAAGTCCCGATGACGCGCACCTACACCCCCGGCTCCCTGGTCACCGCCCGCGGCCGGGAGTGGGTCGTCCTCCCCGACAGCGAGCCCGACCTGCTCGTGCTGCGTCCCCTGGGCGGTTCCGACGACGACATCTCAGCCGTCTTCCCCGCGTTCGAGAAGGTGCGGGACGCACAGTTCGCGCCCCCGTCGCCCGCCGACCTGGGCGACCAGCGGGCGGCCGGGCTGCTGCGCTCCGCCCTGCGGATCGGCTTCCGCTCCGGCGCCGGCCCCTTCCGCTCCCTCGCGGGCATCGCGGTCGAACCGCGCGCGTACCAACTGGTACCCCTGCTGATGGCGTTGCGCCAGCAGACCGTACGCATGCTGATCTCCGACGACGTCGGTATCGGCAAGACCGTCGAGGCGGGCCTGATCGCGAAGGAGTTCCTGTCCCAGGGCGAGGCCAGAGGGCTGGCCGTGCTCTGTTCGCCCGCGTTGGCCGAGCAGTGGCAGGAGGAGCTGCGCACCAAGTTCGGCATCGACGCCGAACTCGTCCTCGCCTCCACGGTGTCGCGCCTGGAACGCGGCCTGGACCTCGGCCAGTCCCTCTTCGACCGGTACCCGCACGTCATCGTCTCCACCGACTACATCAAGTCGACCCGGCACCGCGACGATTTCGTACGCCGCTGCCCCGACTTCGTCATCGTCGACGAGGCCCACACGTGTGTGGCCGCCGACGACACCGTCTCCACGCAGAACCAGCTCCGCTACGAGCTGCTGCGGCGCATCGCAGAGGACACGCAGCGGCACCTGCTGCTGGTCACCGCGACCCCGCACAGCGGCAAGGAGTCCGGTTTCCGCAACCTCCTCGGCCTGGTCCTGCCCGAACTCGCCGACGTGGACTTGGAGACGGACCGCGGACGGCGGCTCCTCGCCCGGCACTTCGTGCAGCGCAAGCGCGCCGACGTACGCCAGTACCTCACCAAGGAGAGCGGGCTGGCCGACGACAGCCTCGCCGAGAAGACCGCGTTCCCCTCCGACCGCGAGTCCAAGGACGAGAAGTACAAGCTGTCGCCCGGCTACCGGGCGCTGCTCGACGACGCCATCGCGTACGCCGGCGAGCGCGTCCGGGCGGCCGGTGAGCAGAGCCGGCGCGAGGCCCGTATCGCCTGGTGGTCGGCGATCGCCCTCCTGCGCTCCCTGGTCTCCTCGCCCCGGGCCGCCGCCCAGACCCTCTCGACCCGGTCGGCCGCGGCCGTCGCCGCCAGCGCCGAGGAAGCCGACCGGCTCGCCGCCCCGCTGACCCGCGACTCCGCCGACGGCGACGCCCTGGAAGGACTCGACGCCGCGCCCGGCGCGGAGACGGAGGACGCCGGCGCCCGGCTGGCCGACCTCGCCGAACGGGCCGCCGCACTGGAGGGCCCGGAGACCGACCTCAAGCTCGCCGCCCTCATCCGGCACCTCAAGGCCCTCCTCAAGGACGGCTACCACCCGATCGTCTTCTGCCGGTACATCCCCACCGCCGAGTACGTGGCCGCGCATCTGGAGAAGAAGCTCGGTTCCAGGACGGTCGTCAAGTCCGTCACCGGCACCCTCTCCCCGCAGCAGCGCCTCGGCCGTATCGAGGAGCTGGCCGCCCTCGCCGGAGAGGACCCCGCCGCCCGCCGGGTACTCGTCGCCACCGACTGCCTCTCTGAGGGCGTGAACCTCCAGCACCACTTCGACGCCGTCGTCCACTACGACCTCGCCTGGAACCCCACCCGCCACGACCAGCGCGAGGGCCGCGTGGACCGGTACGGGCAGAAACGCGACAAGGTCCGCGTCATCACGCTCTACGGCATCGACAACGGCATCGACGGCAAAGTCCTCGAAGTCCTCATCGCCAAGCATCGCCAGATACGCAAGGACCTCGGTATCTCGGTCTCCGTCCCCGACGAGGCGTCCTCCGGCGTCACCGACGCGATCGTCGAATGGCTCCTCCTGCGCGGCCGTGAACCCCAGCAGGAAGGCCTGTTCGGCGTCGAGGCGCTGAAGACCGTGGACGCCAGGGCCGCCGAGCTGGAGAGCCGGTGGAACTCGGCCGCCGAACGCGAGACGACCTCCCGTTCCCGCTTCGCCCAGCGCGCCATCCATCCCGAGGAAGTCGCCCGGGAGGTCGCCGCCATCCGCGACACCCTGGGCCGCGCGGACGAGGTCGAGGGCTTCGTGCGCCATGCGCTGGCGGCGCTCGAAGCGCACGTCGTCGAGGCCGGCGACGGTACCGGAGACTTCACCGCGGAGGTCAGCGGCGTCCCCGCCGGGCTGCGCGACGCCCTCGCCCCCGTGGCGGGTGCCGAAGCCGTCGAGTCCGGGCGCCCCATCCCGTTCCGTACCACGGCGGCCGTGGCCCGGGGCGAAGCCGCCCTGGTCCGTACGGACCCCGTGGTCGGCGCCCTCGCGGCCCACGTCCTCAACACCGCCCTGGACGCGGAAGCACCGGGCCGCCGCCCGGCCCGCCGCTGCGGAGTGGTCTCCACGGCCGCCGTGTCCGTCCGCACCACCCTTCTCCTGGTCCGCTACCGCTTCCACCTCACCCTCCCCTCCAGGCGAGGGACGCGCAGGATCGTCGCCGAGGACGCCCGCCTCCTCGCCTACGAGGGATCGGTGAAGAATCCGGTCTGGCTCCCCGAGGACAGGGCGCTCGCCCTCCTGAGCGCGGAGGCCGCCGAGAGCACCGACGACTACTTCCAGACCCGGACCATGAGCCGCACACTCGGGCAGTTAGACGCCGTCCAGGACCACGTGGCGGACTACGGCGACCTGCTCGCCGGAGAACTCCACGAGTCGCACCGCCGGGTCCGGCGCGCGTCCGACGAGATCGTGCAGGGCCTGAAGGTGACGGCCCAGCAGCCCGCCGACATCCTCGGCGTCTACGTCTACCTGCCCCCGATCGCCGAGAGCGGAGGGACCGCCTGATGTCCGTCACCACACGCAACCAGGTCTTCTCCGCCGTCCACACCGTCGGCGGCCTGCTCCCCGCGGACATGCTCGTCCGTATCTCGGAGAGCAAGGAGGGCAGGGACGTCCCGGGCTCCGGCCCGGCGGACTACCACGTCATCGGCCCCCGCCGGTCCGTACGGGACGAGGCAGAGCGCCACTGGGATTACCTCAAGGGGGTCTGGCTCGAACTCCGCGAGAAGCTGCCCGTCAGCGCCGAGGCCGACCTGCCCGCGGACCCGACCGGACACGCGATCGGCCAGTGGCTCGAACCGCTCTTCAACGAATTAGGCTTCGGCCGCCTCACGACGGTCGCCCCGGGCGAGTACCGGGCCGACGGCGACCCCGACCGCGTCTTCCCCCTCAGCCACCGCTGGCACCACGTGCCCGTCCACATGGCCGCCTGGAACGCGGTGCTCGACAAGCGGCCCGGCGGCGTCGGCACCGTACCCCCGCACTCCCTCGTCCAGGAATGTCTGAACCGTCGGGAAGCCCACCTGTGGGGCGTGCTCACCAACGGCCGGCAGGTGCGCCTGCTGCGCGACTCCAACGCCCTGGCCACCGCCTCGTACGTCGAGTTCGACCTCGAAGCGATCTTCGACGGCGAACTCTTCAGCGAGTTCGTCCTGCTCTACCGGCTGCTGCACGTCTCCCGCTTCGAGACCGGCGAGGCGGGGGCCCCGTCTGCCTGCTGGCTGGAGAAGTGGCGTACGGAGGCGATCGCCTCCGGCACCCGCGCGCTCGACCACCACCGCGACGGCGTCCAGCGGGCCCTCACCACCCTCGGCACCGGCTTCCTGCGCCACCCCGGCAACACGGCGCTCCGCGAGAACCTCGACGTCGACCGCTTCCACGCGGCTTTGCTGCGCCTCGCCTACCGGATGATCTTCCTCTTCGTCGCCGAGGACCGCGACGCCTTGCTCGACCCCGGCGCGAGCGAGGAGACCCGCAAGCGGTACGCCGCCTACTTCAGCTCCGCACGGCTGCGCCGCCTCGCCCTGCGCCGCCAGGGCACCGCGCACGCCGACCAGTACGCCGCGCTGCGCATCGTCCTGGACGCGCTGGGCCGCGAGGACGGCCGGCCCGAGCTGGGCCTGCCCGGCCTCGGCGGCCTCTTCGACGACACCGCCGCCGACGCCCCGCTGCGCGACTGCGCGCTGTCCAACGCCTCCCTGCTGGAGGCGGTGCGCCACCTCTCGCGCGTACGGGACGAGAAGACGGCGCGCTGGCGGCCGGTGGACTACCGCAACATGGGCTCGGAGGAACTCGGCTCCATCTACGAGTCCCTGCTCGAACTCGTCCCCAAGCACAGCGCCGCCGAGCGCACCTTCGAACTGGTCAACCGGCTGGGGAACGACCGCAAGAAGACCGGCTCCTACTACACCCCGGCCTCCCTCATCGAGACCCTGCTCGACTCCACCCTCGACCCGGTCATCGACGACGCCCAGAAGCGCGGCGAGCAGGCCGCCGCGGCGGCGGGAGAAGCGGACCCGTCGGAGGCGGTCGTCGGTGAGCTGCTGTCGCTGACGGTCTGCGACCCGGCGTGCGGGTCGGGCCACTTCCTGGTGGCGGCAGCCCGCCGGATCGCCAAGCGGGTGGCGGCGGTACGGGAGAGCAACCCCGAGCCGACGCCGGTCGCCGTCCGCAGAGCACTCCACGAGGTGGTCGCCCGGTGCGTGTACGGGGTGGACCTCAACCCGATGGCGGTGGAACTGGCGAAGGTGTCGCTGTGGCTGGAGGCGCTGGAGCCGGGAAAGGCGCTGGGCTTCCTGGACGCGCACATCAAGCACGGGAACGGGCTGGTGGGCGCGACGCCGGCGTTGATGCTGGACGGCATCCCGAGCAAGGCGTTCAAGGCGGTCGAGGGCGACGACACGAAGTACGCGAAGGCCCTGGAGAAGCAGAACGACGGCGAACGCCGGGGCCAGAGCGTGCTGTTCGAGGTGGTCGCGGAGCCGAAGGTCTCCAACACCGTCTTCGGGTCGGGCCTGCGCCGGATCACCGAGGCCCCGTCCGACGAACTACGCGAGGTGCGCGCCCAGCAGGCGGCGTATGAGGACTTGCGGGAGCAGACGGAGTACGTCCACGCCCGGCATCTGGCGGACGCCTGGTGCGCCGCGTTCATGTGGCGGAAGGCGAAGGACGCCCCGCCGCCGGTGACCCACGAGGTCTTCCGGGCGCTTGGTGACCCGGAGGGCAGCTCGGCCTCGGCGGCGACGCACGAGGAGATCGACCGGCTGCGGGACCTGTACCGGTTCTTCCACTGGCACCTGGAGTTCCCGGAGGTGTTCACGGTCCCGGAGGCCCCGGATGCGAGGGCGGGGTCGGGGGCTGGTGCGGCGGTGGACCCGGCAACGGGGTGGTCGGGCGGGTTCTCGTGTGTGGTGGGCAACCCGCCGTGGGACAAGGTCGACTTCGAGGACAAGAAGTACTTCAGCGTGATCGAACCGTCGATCGCGGCGATCGCGGGCACGGCCCGGCGGACGCGCATCGCGGAGTGGGAGGTCGAGAACGAGAAGGCCGGGAACCCGGAGGCGGGGAAGCGGTACCGGCAGGCGCGGCGGATGGTGAAGTCGACGTTCTTGTTTGCGGGAGCGTCGGGGGCGTTCTCGCTGTGCGGGAAGGGTTTGACGATCAAGGGGGTCAACTCCCTCCAGACCGACCAACTGTTCGCGGAGCGCTTCGCGACGATCGCAGCCCCCAGGAGCCGCTTCGGGTGCATCCTGCCGACGGCGATCGCGACGGGGGCGGGGGCGCAGTACCTGTTCAGCGACTTCACCCGGCGCGGCGCGGTGGCGGCGCTGTACGACTTCGAGAACCGGAAGCAGCTCTTCGTGGGAGTGGACTCCCGCTACAAGTTCTGTCTGCTCTCGCTGGTCGGCCGGGAACTGCGGGAGCCTGCGGCCCGCTTCGCGTTCTTCCTGGAGGACCCGACGGATCTGGACGACGCGGAACGGGTGTTCGCGCTCAGCCCGGAGGAGATCGCTCTCATTAATCCGAACACGGGGACGTTGCCGATCTTCCGGACACGGCGGGATGCCGACCTGACAGCGGCAATCTACCGCCGTATTCCGGTGCTGTGGAATGAGGCGGAGAGAGGAGGGAATCCGTGGGGTGTCGCCTTTAGGAGGCTCTTCGACATGACTGACGACTCCGACCTTTTCCATACACGGGAGAAATTAGAGGCAGAAGGCTGGGAGTTGAGCGGAAATGTGTTCGCCCGTGACGGAGAGAGAATGCTTCCCCTATACGAGGCGAAGATGGTCGATTTCTTCAACCACCGCGCGGCCGATGTAGTTACAAGCGCGACAGCAGTTAATAGGAAGAATCAGCCGAGATATCTGAGGTCGGATGAGCTTCAGGATGCAACGCGAGCCGCCCTGCCCTTGCACTGGATCGCTCAGCAAGGTTCTATCGCAACCCGCAGGAACGGTAAAGACGTAAAAATTCCTGGTGTTGAGCTGCGTTTGGAAGAGTTGAAATGGGGCCTTGACTGGCTATGTGGATGGTGCGATGTTACAGCCTCGACGAATGAGCGCACGGCGATTCCAGCAATCTTGCCGCGTGTGGCGGTCGGACACACCTACCCTTTAATGTTTCCCTCGACCTCGCCACGTCTTACGGCGGCTCTCATCAGTGTCCAAAGCTCAATGGTTTTCGACTTCGTTAGCCGACAAAAGGTGAGCGGCGCTCACTTGGCACTCATGACCTGGAAGCAGCTACCCGTTCCTCGCCCGGCGACGCTGTCCCCGCACACACCGTTCACCACCCCACGACTCTTGGAGCTTGTCTACACGGCATTCGACATGGCTCCTCTCGCCCGTGACCTCGGGGATACAAACGGGCCGTTCCGCTGGGACGAGATCCGTCGCGCTCAGATCCGCGCCGAACTCGATGCGTACTTCTTCCACCTCTATGGAATCTGCCGCCACGACGCAGACTACATTCTGGAGTCATTCCAGTCGACCACCGGTGGCCTCAAGAACAACGAGATCGCCAAGTACGGCCACTACCGCACCAAGGCGCTCGTACTCACCGAATTCGACCGCATGGCCACCGCCGGCGTAAGCTTTGCCACGCCCCTCGTAGACGGCGAGAACTACACCTCCACCCTCTCCCCGCCCCCCGGCCACGGCCCGCGCCACCCCGACGAACCAGAGACTGCCTGACGCAGAGGGCCGGGGGCGGGCCACGTGATACGCGTGTCGGCCCCGGATGGCTACAACAGGTGGTCTGCCTTGCCTGCTTTGATGTCCTGGATCAGCGTGCGCAGTGCTTCGTGGGTGTCTGTGAGGTAGGTGTCCTCGCGGCCCGCCACGGCTATGTAGGCGTTGCCGTCAGAGTCGGTCCCGATGCGGAAGCAGTTGTTTCCCTCTCCGCAGAAGGGAGCTTCCCACTTGATGTCTGTCACGGTCGAATCCTTACAGGTCGTTGAGGATAGCGTGGATGAAGTCTCTCGACGTATCGGTCGGAAGGCTCATCTGGTCCATCCATTCCAAGTGGGCCCGGTACTTGGAGAGTTGCAGGTCAGCATGCATGAACTCGGGGCTATGGGCTGAGTCGAGTTGTGCCGTGTCGAGTTGCGGTACCGGTCCCTCCGCGTACAGCAGGGCGTGCCCGGCTCCGGGGAAACTCCCCAGCTCGACGGGAACGACACGCACGACGACGTTTCGTCGCTCGGTCCATTCGAGCAGTGCGCGAAGCTGGCCCCTGCTTGTGTCCCGTCCTCCGAAAAGCATGCGCAGTGCGGCCTCATGCACATATCCCACGTAGGGCACCGGTTCGTTGCGGTCCAGAACGCGCTGTCGATCCATGCGATGAGCGACGCGCAGCTCAACTTCGAGGCGTGACAGAGCGGGGAGAACCGCCGCGAAGACGCTCCGCGCGTAGTCCTCAGTCTGGAGCAGGCCAGGCACGTGGACGGTCTGGATGGTTTGGATACGAGCCGCGTGCCACTCCAGCTCGACGATGTCCAGAAGGCCGGGCGAGATCCTTCCCCTGTACTCGTCCCACCAGCGGTCCGGGGAAGGCTGGGTCATGTCCGTGAGTGCGGACAGGTACCGCTCGTCTGCACACGCGCAGTGCGTCGCCAGCGTACGCAGCCGGTCCGGACTGATGTTGCGGATGCCCGACTCGATGTTCGAGATCTTGCCCCGGTCGACTCCCAGCAGTCCCGCGACGTACTCGGCGGTGAGGCCCGCCTCTGTGCGCATCTTCTTGATCTCCGCGCCAAGTCTGCGCTGTCGCTGCGTAGGTGTGGTGCGTGGCGCCATCGATCGCCTTCCTCTTCAGGGGCGTGAACCAGTCTGCCGGGTGCGGCCAGCCTAATCCATTGGGGGTTAAGTTCTATCCAGGAGGGTGGCACGTGCACCCCCTCTTCCCCTACTGTAAGTCACGCGACGCTCACGCAAGGCGCATGAGAAGAGCATCGCGCGAGCCTGCCCGCATCCTCCTGCCCTGGGAGGGGTGTGCACGCGCCAGGGAGACGAGCCACTGCCTCGCCGCGTCGCCGAGCTGATCCGTGCCGCACCGGCCCTGCCCCGACAACTCGCCCGTGTCGCCAACGACACGGCCCACTCCCAGTGTTCACGCCGCCGAACGGAGTCGTCATGCCCGAAAATGCACCGCTGATCCCCGCAACGCCCGAACCCGCCCCCATCGCAGCACCGACCCCCCGCCGCGCTCCCGCAGGTCGTCCCGGTCGCCAACTGGCCCCGAACGGGGGGCGGTCCAGGCTGCCCGCGTACACCCTCGGCTCGCCGTACGCGCTCCAGTCCACGCCGGCGATCACTCACTGCCCGCCGCCTCCCCCGGACCTCGGGGAACCTTCCGCCTCCCACTTCGCCTACGGGTTGACGCTTCCCTCGGCCACCGGGACGCCGGTGATCGCGCACGACTCGGCGGGGGCCGTCCTCGACGTGCACGGTGTCGAGGACGAACTGATCGAGCCGGTACTCAGCCTCGTCCACGAACTCGCCGTGCACGCCTGCCGCTTCACCGGCGCGGGAGAGATGGTCCACCTCGTGCTCCGTCGCTCCGGCGATGTGCTCCAGGTGGCGGCGTATGACACGCACACCCCGCACCTCAACTCCCGTCTCGCCGGTCAGTGTGCGGAACGCCGCCGGGTCTCTCTCGCCACCGTTCGTGAACTCACGGAAGCCGGCGGCGGGGAGTGGGGGTTCGCCGCCTCACATCCGCCCGCCGCGGGTGTGTGCACCTGGGCGACGATCGCGCACGGCGTACAGGACGCGTCGGGTGCGTCGGGCGCGGCGGACGCCGTGCATGGCGAGGTCGCCTGATCGGACGCGAGGCGAACCCTGGTCAGTTGACGTCCGGGCGGGGGGCGCGGCAGCCGTGCCGAACGAAAGGCGGAGAGTAGTACACACGGTCGGATTCGCGGCTTCAAAAAGTCTGTTGACGTCGCCAACGTGCTTACGCCATGATGGCGTTGTGAACGGCTCGGCCTTCTGCCGCGCCCCCGGCCCGCCCTTTGCGAGGACCACCGCCATGACTGAAGAGACTCCGCTGCGCAGCCTGATCGCTGCGCGCATCGATGCCGCCGAAGGTTCCGGACTGGCCCCGGACGCCGCCGCGCTGCTGCGTGACGTGCTTCCGGAGCCGGTTCCGGAGCAGGCCGGGCACGCAGGGCCCGTGTACCTGCGCTCCGTCACCGCGGCGGGCTGGCGGGGTGTGGGCGCCGAGGTCACGCTCGACCTCCCGCCCGGCCCCGGGCTGACGGTGATCGCGGGGCGCAACGGCACCGGGAAGTCGAGCTTCGCGGAGGCCGCCGAGATGGCGCTCACGGGCAGCAACGCCCGGTGGGACGGCCCTAATGGCGGCAAGGCCCGCCCGGTGGTGTGGCGGCAGGGGTGGCGCAACCTGCACGAGTCCGCGGCCCCGCGGGTCTCCGTGACCGTCACCCTGGGCGGCACCGGCGCACCGGTCACCGTCCACCGGACCTGGTACGGGGAGGAGGTGAAGGACGCGCGCACGACGGTGGTGCGGGAGGACGGCACGGAGCTGAAGCTTGAGGAGTGCTTCGAACCTGCGATGCTCGACCTCTACCGCCCGTTCCTGCCGTACAGCGAGCTGGGCTCGATGGTGGACGGGCCGCTGAGCGAGCTCTACCGGAAGATCTCCGCGTTCATCGGGCTCGGCCGGCTCGGTGAGATGGACGCCCGGCTCGCGGCCCTGCTCAAGGAGCACAAGGATGCCGAGGCGCTGCCCGGTCCGCTGCGGACCGCGGCCGTCGAGGCGCTGACCGGTCTCGACGACCCGCGTGCCGACGTGGCCAGGCGGGCGCTCGACGGGAGTACGCCGGACGTCGCCGCCGTACGGGACCTGCTCGACCGGGACGCGGTTCCGGACAAGGGCGAGCACGAGCGCCTCCGGGTCCTCGCCGCCCTGTCCGGTCCCGACGAAGCGGAGGTCCGGGGCGCGCTGGCGCGGCTGCGGGAGGCGGCTGCCGCGGTCGAGGACGTACGGCACTCCGACGCCGAGGACGCGCGCCGGCTGGCCGCACTGCTGGAGAGCGCGCTCGAACACCGCCGTCGTTCCGAAAGCTTCGGGCCCGACTGCCCTGTCTGCGGCACCGCGGGCCGTCTGGACGAGGAGTGGGCCGAGGCGGCGCGGGACGAGATCGAGCGGCTCCAGTGGGAGGCGGCCGGGGCCGAAGAAGCGCGCCGGGTCCTCAACGGTGCTCGGCGCGCTGTTCACGACCTGGTCCAGCCGGTGCCCGACCTGCTGCGCTCCGAGGAATCGGAACTGGCGCGGCTGTGGCGCGAGTGGACGCTCTGCCGGAGCCTCACCGACCCCGCCGAACTGGCGGACCGGGTCGGGCACCTCGGGCCGGCGCTGAGCGCGGCCTGCCGGCAGGTCGGAGCCGAAGCCGCTCGCAGGCTCGCCGACCGCGACGCCACCTGGCGGCCCGCGGCCGTGCGGCTCGCGGAGTGGGTGACGGCGGCGGAGGCGGCGCAGGAGGCGACCGGCCGGCGCAAGGTGGCCCACGCGGCCCGGACGTGGTTCAGGAAGCTGACGGACGAGCTGAGGAACGAGCGGATGAGCCGCTTCGGTGACCGCGCCCAGGGCGTGTGGACGAAGCTCTGCGAGAGCAGCAGTGTGTCGCTCGGCCGTGTCGACCTGACGGGCACGGCCCAGCGGGGAAGCGTGCAGCTCGACGTCTCCGTAGACGACCAGGAGGCACCCGCGTACAGCGTGATGAGCCAGGGCGAACTGCACTCGCTGGCACTGTCGTTGTTCATCCCGCGCGCCACGCACGAGGGCAGCCCGTTCGGCTTCCTCGTCATCGACGACCCGGTGCAGTCGATGGACACGCAGAAGGTGGAGGGGCTGGCCACCGTCCTGAGTGAGTGCGCCCGCCACCGCCAGGTGGTCGTCTTCACCCACGACACCCGGCTGGAACAGGCCCTCACGCACCTCGGCATCGAGGCGACGATCCGCCACATCTCCCGCGAGGAGAACTCGCAGGTGACCATCGAGGAGCGGAGCGATCCCGTCGCGCAGGCACTCGACGAGGCCAGGGCGGTCTCCCTCGATCCGTCGCTGCCGCAGTCCGTGGCCGACCGGGTGGTCCCGACGATGTGCCGCGCCGCCCTGGAGGCCGCCTGCGTGGAAGCCGCCCGCCGCACCCTGCGGGATGAACGCGGACACCTCTTGGGCCTGACGGAGTTCGAAAGGCAGGTTTCCGCGCTGGTGCGGACGAAGGAGTACGTGGCCCTCGCCCTGCTGGGGGACGCCGCGGCGGCCCCGCAGACGGCGGTGGAAAGCCTGCACACCGGAGGATGGGCTTTGATCAACGAACTCAATGCGGGCGCGCATCCCGGGCTGCCGACCGTGGACTCCCGGAAGGGGCTCGTGAGGCGTACGGAGCGGCTGGCCGAGGCGATCCGGCGGGGGACGGCGACCACGACGGCGCAGGGGGGTGCCCGATGACCGACGACGCGCGCGCACTCGTGTCCACCGCCCAGGCCCTGCTGCGCCCACCGGCGGGCACGGCGGAAGCGCTCGGGCCCGGGGTCCGGGCGCGGGCCGCCGCCATGCTGCTGCGCCTTGCTCTCGACCGGAGCCTGGACGACTTCTGGTGCGGTGTCGCCCCCGACATGACGCGCAACGGCAAGCACCGCATCCTGTGCCTGGAGGCGTACACCGATCGGGGGACCGCCCGGCGCTGGTACCTCACCTGGAACGCGCTCAGCACGGCCTGTCACCACCGTGCACACGAACTGCCGCCCAGCCCCGGGGAGATCCAGGGCCGCCTCCTGGAGGTCGACGGCCTGCTGGACGCGATCGGCGGGGGCACGGGGTCCGCGGCCACGGCCGCCGAGGCTGTGCCGTCCCCCGGCCCCGGACGCGGCCGGCCGGTTCCTCCTCCCGGCACTCCCACCGCGCTCCTGCCAGGGGCCCGGCACGGGAGCAGCCGCGTTCCGCGGCCCGGCCCGCCGGGCGCCGCCCGCCCGTGAGCGTACGGAGTCGGCGGTATCCCCTCGGCACCGTGCCGTCCCGTCGCAGAATGAACTGATTCATGACGGTCGTGCGACCACGCCCCTCCACCACGGGGGGCGTCACGCCGTGCTTCCCGGCCGGAGATCACGGCTTTGACCACACGGAGAGCAGGCATGAGTGAGAACGGGGACGGGCCCCGCAGCCCCGACGAGATGCCCGAGTTCCTGCTGCGCCTGCCCAACGGCGGTGAGGTGGACCGGGCCCGCGGTGTCCTGATGGACGAGGTCGGGACCAACGGAAGCCGGAAGTTCCGCATCCTGGCCGGCTCACCCGCCCGGGACGCCGAAACGCCCGCCTTCTCCCAGCATCAGCCTCGCCCCGCCGCCGTGCGTGCGATGGCGAAGAAGGTGGGTGTGCTGCGTCCGTCCACGCGCTGGCCGGGGTGGCTGGAGATGGCCCAAGACCTCGACTGTGACTCGCCGTCCCAAGCGGCCTCTCTACTGGTCGGATCGTCGCGCAACGGCTGGACCGACTGGAAGACCGAAGCCGGCGTGCCCCTCTCCGACTTCATGGAGGGCGTCTGGGCCGGCCCCGCGAGGGCTTGGCTCGTACGCGGCAACAACGTGTCCGGAACGGATCTCGTGCAGAGGATGTGGCTTCCCGAGGGACGCGTGTCCCTCGCCGCCCCGCGCATGCGGCAGGGGATCGGTCAGGGAGTCAGCAAGGAGCGTCTTCGTACGGTCGTCGAGGAGGACTGGGGCACCACCGCCACGTACAACCAGAAACTCGAACTCGTCGAGGAACTGCACGCTTTCTTGTCCCGGATGAAGCCCGGAGACACGGTGTGCACCCTCTCGGGCGGGCGGCTCTACGTCGGTCAGATCTCCGGCCCGGCCGAGCAGACCGCCTCCGACAGCGGCCTGTCCAACCTGCGGCGGCCCGTCGAGTGGCAGAGCACCGGCCATCCGTATGACGTGCTGCCCGAGGAGATCCAGCAGCGCCTCTCCGCCCAGCACGATGTGGTGGACCTCACCGCGGTCCAGGCGCATATCGACGGACTCGGCCTCTCCGACGAGGAACTGGTGGACGAGGCCGTGGTGGCAGAGCGCGACCCCAGCGGTACGACGCCTGCGCTCGCCGCCCGCCGCGAGCTGGAACTGCCCGTACCGGAGCAGTCCCTCGCCGACGACCTGCTCGTGCATGAGGTGGACTGGCTGCACGGCATCCGCGATCTGCTGTGGGACGAGCGGCAGATCATCCTCTACGGGCCGCCGGGAACCGGAAAGACGTATACCGCCCTCAAGCTTGCCGAGTACCTGGCAGGGGGAGCCGAGAGGGTGAAGCTCGTCCAGTTCCATCCCTCCTACGCCTACGAGGACTTTTTCGAGGGGTTCCGCCCCCGCGCGGACCCGGACACGGGGGAAGTCGCCTTCCGCCTCACCGCGGGCCCGCTCCGCGGGCTCGCCGACCTCGCGTCTCGCGAGGGCAACCGCCACGTCCCGCACTTCCTGGTCATCGACGAGATCAACCGGGCCAATCTGGCGAAGGTCTTCGGCGAGCTGTACTTCCTTCTCGAATACCGCAACAAATCCGTGCGGCTCACCTACTCCGGTGACGACTTCGCCCTCCCGCCCAACCTCTTCGTCATCGG
Organism: Streptomyces sp. B5E4; assembly: GCF_039871555.1. Lineage (NCBI taxonomy): Bacteria > Bacillati > Actinomycetota > Actinomycetes > Kitasatosporales > Streptomycetaceae > Streptomyces > Streptomyces sp. B5E4. Next base: position 112,158 of record NZ_JBDPMI010000013.1, on the reverse strand, counting down.
CACGATGAACACCGCCGACCGGTCGATCGCGCTGGTCGACGCGGCGATGCGCAGGCGCTTCGCCTTCGTCGAGCTGTCCCCCCGGATCGAGCCCACCAGCGGCCTGTTGCGGCGCTGGCTCGACCGCGAGGGATTCGGCAGCCGGGCGGCGGACCTTCTCGGAGCCCTCAACTCGCGCATCGGGGACACCGACTTCCACATCGGCCCCTCCTACCTGATGAAGCCGAGCGCGCACCGGAAGGGCGGACTGGAGCGGGCCTGGCGAACGAAGATTCTCCCGTTGCTGGAGGAACACCACTACGGGGAGTCCTTCGACATCGAGAAGCGCTACGGACTCGACGCACTCTCCCGGTCCCTCGGGGACAGCGGACCGGACGCGACGGGTTCGTGACGACCGTCGAGCTGGACGAGTACGGCGCGGCCGTCACCGTGCCGCTCCCCGCCGAGGCGGGCCGCGCGCTCAGCGCCTCCGGAATCGTCGAGGCCACACCCGACCCGTACCTTCCCGGTGCCTGGCGGCTGCGCGCCGGCGGCAAGGTCGGAGCGGTGTCCCTGAAGGTGCCCGGACACGATCCCGTCACCCTACGGATAGCTCCCAAGGTGCCGGTGGCACGGCTGTTCTTCCTCATCGGCTACGCCGCCGATCCTCGTATTCACCGGGACGGCGAGGTGGGCGTGGCCGAACACGACGAGGTGCTTCCGGCGCTGGCGGCGGGGTTCGAGAGGTCGCTCGAACGGGCGCTGCGGCAGGGCGTTCTCCAGGGCTACCGGCACACGGAGGAGACCGCGCTCGTCGTCCGCGGCCGTATCAGGGAGGCGGACCAGGTCAAACGGCACTACGGGCGGGGTTTCCCGGTCGAGGTGGCGTACGACGACTACGGGACCGACATCGCGGAGAACCGCCTTCTGCGCGCCGCCACGGAGCGGCTGCTCAGCCTGCCCCGGGTGCCCGGCGGCGTACGCCGCCGGTTGCGCCACCACCGTGGCCGGCTGCTGGACGCCGAGCCCGTGAGGCGGGGCGTGCGTGAACTGCCGCAGTGGCGGGCCAGTCGGCTGAACCTCCGCTACCAGCCCGCGCTCCGGCTTGCCGAGACGATTCTGCGCGGATCTTCAGTGGAACACGGAGCGGGCCGGATCTCCGTTGACGGATATCTCATCGACACCCACAAGGTCTTCGAGGACTTCGTCTGCGTCGCGCTGCGCGAGGCGCTGGCGGAACACGGCGGACGCAGCACACTCCAGGCCCGTGGCGTGCACCTGGACGAGGACGAGAGGGTGCGTATGCGCCCTGATCTGGTCTGGTACGGAGACGGCGGCCACCCGCGAGCCGTCGCGGACGCCAAGTACAAGGCGGAGAAACCCGAAGGCTTCCCGGAGGCCGACCTCTACCAGATGCTCGCCTACTGCACGGCGCTCGGCCTGTCGGCCGGCCACCTCGTGTACGCGAGGGGCTACGAGCCGAGCGTGACGCACCGGGTGCGGCACGCCGGAATCCGCATCAACCAGCACGCCCTGGCCCTGGACCGCCCACCGGGCGAACTGCTGGATGCGATCGGCACCATCGCCCGTTCGATGGTGGCGGACACGGCGACGGCAGAGGCGGGCGAGCTATCCGTCAGGCAGCATCGTCGGGGGGCAGAAGGGCCCCGTTGGTGAGACCGTCACGGGCGAGAGCGCTCACCTTCTCCGCCAGTCGGGCCATTTCTGCGACGTGCTCCTCGAACTCCCGGAGAGCACGGAAGGCGGCGCCGTAGCGGCGTTGCTCCTCCACCGCCATCTGCGGGATACGCGCCCCTTTGACATCGAGGCGGTAGGTGCCGCTGCTGCTCGTCGAGCGACGCCTGTTGGACGTGCTCCGCAGGAAGCCGCGGAGGTACTCGGTGTCCAGTTGGTCGCTGGTGGAGCGGGGTTCGGCATCGGTGATGTCGACGAGTCCGGCGCGGGAGAGGTCGGCCAGGCTGATGGTCGCGCCGTCCAGCACGCCCGGCCCTTCGCCCGCGGAGAGAGCGGGCAACAGGGCGGTCAGCAGCCTGAGCCGCTCCTCGACGTTCCGCTGGAGGGCGCGGTACTCGGTGGGAAGGTCCCCGCGCGAGGCGTCCACGTAGGTGCTCGGAGTGAGGTCGACGGAGTCGTTGAGGAGATCGACCAGTGGTACGTCGACGGCCTGCTTGGCTGTCGGTTCCATGCGGCCGTCGGGGTCGTTGGCGGTGAGATCCACCATCCGGACCGAAGAAGAGCCGGCGGACGTGCCGACGGGGCGGCGCAGCATCCACAGATGCACGGGCTGAGCGTGCGAAGCCACCATGCCCGGAGGCAGGGCGATCACATCGGTGAGGATGCCTCTGCGGACGGCTTCGGCGCGGATGCGCCTGCCCGCCTTGCGGTAGGCCACGGAAGCCGGCATGACGGCGACTACCCGGCCTCCGGGGGCGGTGTGGGAGTAGCAGTGCTGGAGCCAGGCGAGATCCCCCTCCGCCTTGGAAGGAGTGCCCAGCTCCCAGCGGGCGTCGAGGAGCAGTTCCTCCCGCCCCCAGTCGGGCCCGGCGGCCGGGGGGTCGCACAGGACGAGGTCGGCACGCAGCAGGGGCCAGCGGTCCTGGCGGAGGGAGTCCCCGGCCTCGATGGCTGTATCCCGGTGCCCGGCGAGATCGGCCCGTGCCTGCGCCAGCTCCGCGGCTGCCGGACTGATCTCCTGGCCCCGGCGTTCCGGTCCGTTCACAGGCCCGACGGAGAGGAGAAGTGTTCCGATACCGCACGCCGGATCGAGGATGAGGGAGCCGGCGGACACCGGTCCGGCGAAGTGGCTCACAGCCCTGACGAGGCGTGGGGAGGTGATCTGGTCGGAGCCGGTGCGACGCGAGGAGTCCAGAAAGCGCTCGACGAGCTGATCCACGACACGTGCCGCCGACTCTTTCGCGGCCACGCGGGTGGCCAGCTCGGCCAGGTCCTCGTCCAGCGTCGAAGCTTCGTCATGAGCCAGGAGACGGGCGATGCTCGCGATCCCCGCGACTGTGTCGTCACCAAAGGCGCTCCGAAGCGCCTGCCATAGACGCACGTCGTCCGAGAGGTCGATGCCTTTTTGCTGTTTGGCCAGCCAGGAACGGACCTCTGTGAGGGAGAAGAGGGGCGTGTTCTGGCCGCCCTCGGCGGGAGCGGGAAAGTCGCTGTACCGCCGTCGCCAGTTGGACACCGCAGCCCGCGTCACCCCCGCCAGCCTGGCGATCTCTGCTCCGGTGATCAGCGATTCGGAAGGCGGGGGAGTCGATTCCTTCATAGCTCCACCGTACACGTAAGGGTGCCGAAATCGGATACAATGCGCGTTGGCGATGTCAACAGCTTGTGAGTCGATCGTTCGTCATCACGGTGGGTGCCGAGTCGCCGGATCAGGCAGGGCAGACGGCGGAGCCAGAACCCGTGAGGTGTCGCCCGGCGAGGGGGCGCTTCGGCCCATGGTTTCTCCGTCCCTATGACAGGGAAGCTGGCACCGGCCCCGCGGCGGAGTGCGGGTGCCGCGGGAGGGGATGCACGTGCGCACGACACCACGGGACGCGGTCATCGCCGTCGAGCAGCAGGCAGTCGACCGGGCCTACGACTGCTACGAGGCACGGCTCGCGGAGATGACGCCGGCGTCTGCCGCGTCGGCGTCAGCGAGCGGCAAGGACGGCGCCGCGGTCCGCCGTGATGCGGAGGCCAAGGCGGAGGAGTACGGAGGGCTGGACGGAGAAGCCCTGGTTGTCAGCCGGGTCGACGTCCGAGAAGCGGGCGACTCCGAGGCGGAGACGTTCTACATCGGGCGACGTCATGTGTTCGACGCCGAAACCCGGGAGCAGGTCGTGGTGTCCTGGACGAATCCGAAGGCGGTGAGCTGGCACAACGCGCAGCCGGAGACGCCCGGCGAGGTGCTCCTGCGGCGCCGGCTGCGTTGCGCCGAGCGCAGGGTCGAGGACTTCCTGGACGAGATCGTCCTGGCTTCCTCACCGGGCGGCGGCCCGCTCCCGCCCGAAGGCGGGGACACCGTGCTCTCCGTATCCGAGGACCTTTCCCAGTCGCCGGGAGAGACGGAAGCGCCGGACGGGGCGGCCGAACGGCCCGCCGGGGACGAGGCCGTTCGGCCGCGGCCGGTCCCGTCGCCGCGCGTCGTCACCCGCAGGCGGCGCGGAAGGCCCCAGCCGGTCGACGACTTCCTCCTCCGGGAACTACGCCGCTCCCGCAGCGGCCGGATGCGTGACATCGTCGAGACGATCAGACGTGACCAGATGGCCCTGGTCACCGGCTCACCCGCAGAGGTACTCATCATCCAGGGCGGGCCGGGCACGGGAAAGTCGGCGGTCGGCCTGCACCGCGTGACCTGGCTCGTCAGCAACGACCACTTCCGCGCACACGACATCCTCGTCGTGGGACCGCACCAGAACTTCCTGGAGTACGTGGGACGCGTCCTACCCACCCTCGGCACCCGCAACATCACCGCCGTGCAGGTGGCCCGGCTCTGGGACGGCGAGATCCGCGGCACCGACTCCCCTGCGGCGCGCCTGGTCAAGTCCGGTGAACGGATGGCGGCCGTACTGCGTCGGCGAGTGGAGAGCGAATGTCGGCCGACCGCCCTGGACTCGTTCACCTCCGCTCCCTCTCACGCTCAGGACGAGGCGGCCTTCGTCGTGGCCGTGGGCAGTACGTCGCTGCGTCTGCGGAGATCGGAGGTCCTCGACGTGCTCCGGGAGGCCCAGGCGGGCAGCGGAGCGTACCGAGTGCGGAGGGATCGGTTCCGTACTCTGCTGGGTGACCGGCTGCTGCGTGAACTCGGCCGCCTCGCCCCGCGTCGCAGCAGGGACCGCACAGCCCGCCGCGACCTTGAACGCAACCGTCAGGTCACCGCCCTCGTCGACCGGACCTGGCCCGCGCTGAGCCCCGAGGAAGCACTCCGCACCTTGCTCAACTCGCCCGCCACGCTGAGCGAGTGCGCCTCGGACATCCTCAGCGACGGTGAACAGGCCGACCTCCTGCGGCGCAAAGCCGGCAAGGCGGCCGAAGAGCCGTGGACCGTGGACGACTTGGTGTGCCTCGAAGAGCTGCGCTTCCTGATCGCGGGTGAGACGCCGCAGAGGTACCGGCACATCGTGGTCGACGAGGCCCAGGACCTGACGCCGATGCAGGCGAGGGCCCTGCGGAGGAGGTGTCCGACAGGCTCAATGACGGTCCTTGGCGATCTGGCCCAGGCCACCGGCCCGCACACCTACACCGCCTGGGACAGACTGGGCGGAGTCCTCTCCGGGCAAGGGGACTGGCGGGTGACGGAGCTGACCACCGGCTACCGGGTGCCCGCGGAGATCATGGAGTTCGTGGCGCCCCTGGCCCGGTCCGTCGCGCCCTCGCTGCCCTATCCGGCGGCTGTCCGGCGGGCCGGGAGCGAAGCGGTACGGCTCATCCCGACCCTTCCTCAGCAACTGGTGGACGAGGCGGTGATCCGCACGGTACAACTCGCCGGCACAGATGACGGGCGGTTACCCCGATCGATCGCGGTCATCGTCGCGGACGACGGCGACCGGCTGGAGGAGGTCCGCCGCCGCGTCGGTGAGGCGGACGGGATGACCGAGGAGAAGCTGCGGACCGTGTCCGTGCTACCCGCGGCTCAGGCCAAGGGCATGGAGTTCGACCACGTCATGGTCCTGGAGCCGGCGGCCATCGCCGACAGCGGCCCCGCAGGGCTGCGCCGGCTGTACGTCGCTCTGACCCGTAGCACCCAGACACTGACCGTCCTTCACGCCACCCCTGTGCCGGGGGAACTCGGCATGGCCGACGACGCCACAGACGCCACGCTGACGCCGGCAGTCTCCCCCGCGAGCGGTCAGGCAGGCGCCGATGCCGCTCCCGCCGAGGAACTACCGATCGGGACCCCTGTCAGCATCCGCGTCCTCGGCCCGGGCCCCGGTTCGCACTGGAAGGTCAGGACACTTGCCCCGGCAACTCAGCGGACCCTTCTCCTCGTACCGCGTCACGGCGAGCCCACGCCCACGGTTGGCGCCCGCCTGGACGGCTGGGTGACCCGGAACGAAGGAAAGGTCAGTCTGGTATCTGCTGGCGACTTCGGCCGCAGGCCCATCACGGCCCGCATGGCGGCGCGGTATGTGGCCGCTCTGGGCATTCTCCACGACATCGCCAACGGCGACGGCACGGTACCGCCCGAAGCAGCGGCAAGCCTGTCCGAATTGAAAGGCATGGCGAACCGGTGCCTCCGCCGTGACCGGGCCGACTGGCTGAGCGTGTGGCGTCTGCTGGGCTCCGCGGACCGGGACTCGCTGAGTGCTCTGGCGGATCTCGCCCAGCGCACGCGCCACGAGGTCGCCGTGCAGACTGCCGGTCTGCGCGGGGCTCTGGCGGCCGACCCGGCGTTCGGGTATTGGGCCGGCCCCATCGCCCAGGCCCGGGAGGAACTACGCCGCCGGTTCGACGCTGATCCGGTCACCGGGCAGGACAGCTTCCCCGTAGCCGCGCCCACGGGGCGGGACGAGCCCGAACCCGCCGCGCAGGACGGCCCCGCACACGGCGAAGCCCTCGTGGCCGACTCGGCGCCGCCGGCGGAACCCAGGACGGCGCATGAACGGAAGGACCCCGTATCCATGGACGCAGTGGCCCCTGTGGGCACCGTCTCCTCTCCGCCTGCTGGGCATGCGGTGCCCGGCGGGAAGCTCGCACGCGAACTGGTCCTCGCAGCCGAGGCAGACAGGGAGTGCAACACGCACGAAGCCGTGCGCTTCGAGTTGAAGGCCGCCCTCCTGCGAGCCGGACTGCGTCCCTCGGATTCTCTGACCACCGACGTGATCGCGGATGGTCCGAACGGCCGCTTCCTCTACGAAGTGCTGGGGGCGGGCCGTTCGGCCTACGCGGATCTCCGCGCAGGTGCGGTCCGCCTTCTGGAAATCGATCACCTCGACTCACGTGCTGCCGACCGCCGGTACCTGGTCCTGTCCGAGCCGCCGGCGGAGAACTGGGCGCCGGGCACGGCGCGAGACGTTTTCGGGGTGGACACCGTCTGGAGGACCGAGGACGGATGGGACGGGGAGGACGCGCGAACCGCCCTGCATCTGACGGACTGAGCGGCGTGTGGCGGGCCGTCCGCCCTTCCCGAACCTGGTCCTCAAGAAGTCATCTCGGAAGAGCCGTACGAGGAGTTGACCATGGATGACGAGATCCAGCTGATCACTGACGGCGATGGCCTGACCGTCGTCGGCAACGAGGCGGCGGTGGAACGATTCCTCGTCTCGGAAGGACTGCTGCCGAAGGACTTCAGGCCGCGCGGGTTGGGTCACACCCTCGGCACCCTGGCCGGACTCGCGCAGGCGGGGGCTGATATCGCCGCCGGCTCAGGTCGCTGGGTGAAGTTGACCAAGGAGTCCGCGCAGCTTGTCGACAAGTACGGACTGAGGAGAAGCGCCAGAACGGGTCTCAGTACAGGCGTGCTGAAGGCGGACAGCGGCCAGATCAAAGGATTCGTCGAATTCGCGAGGGCAGCGGGACCGCTACGGGTCAAACCAGTCCAGCTTGCCAACATAGCGACGGCCATGGCACAGATGGCGATGCGGCAGGCCATGGATGAGATCGCCGACTATCTCGCCACGATCGACGCGAAGATCGACGACCTGCTGCGGGCTCAGAAGGACGCCGCGTTGTCGAACATGGTCGGAGTGGAACTCGTTATCGAGGAAGCCATCACCATCCGGGAGGCGGTGGGCCGGGTCTCCGAGGTGGCGTGGTCGAAAGTGCAGACCACACCGACGACGATCGCGCAGACTCAGGGGTACGCGTTGCGGCAACTCGATGCGCTCGCAGAGAGGATGGAGCACCGGGCCAAGGTCGGTGATCTCGCCAAGGCGTCCCAGGAGGTCGAGTCAGGGGCTCGGGAGTGGCTCGCTGTCCTGGCGCATTGCTTTCGGCTTCAGGATGCGTTGGCCGTGCTCGAACTCGACCGGGTACGGGACAACGATCCGGACGAGATGGACTCGCATCGCCTCGGGATTCAGGTAGCCAGACAGAACCGGATGGATCTCTTCTTGCGGAGCACCGAGCGTCTGATGGCCCGGATGCATGCGGCTGCCGGCACGGCGAACGCGAAGGTGCTGTTGCACCCGACCACGTCCCGGGCCGTGGTAGATGCGCGCAACCACGTCGAAGTCGCCGTCATCGACTTCTGCGGGCGGCTCGGGATCGAGCGCGAGCGGCAGTCGTTGGAGGTGCGGCGATGGGGGGAGGCGGCCGTGGAGGTGAAGGACAAGGCACTCGAAAAAGGGGCCGAGAACGTCGATGCCGCCAGGCGCCTCGGCAAGGAGACCCTCGACCGTGCCAGATCGGCGACAGCCAATCTATCCGGCGGGATCGCCGAGCGAGCGCTCCGCAGACGCGAGGACGACGAGGAACCCTAGCCTCGGGCTCCACGTGAACCGCTCCGGGATCGGTGGAGGCTCTATGCGTTGACTCCAGCCGCCGGTCGGGCTGGTGTTGAGCGTAGTAAGTGGTCTCGTACTCGCGGGGCGGGACGTCTCCGATCGCGCTGTGAAGGCACTGGCTGTTGAACCAGTCGACCCACTCCGCGGTGCCGAGTTCGATGTCAGCGAGGCCGCGCCAGGGCCCGCGGGGGTTGATCAGCTCTGTTTTGCAGAGGCCGGTCTGGGACTCCATGAGCGCGTTGTCCAGGGGCGTCGCCGACCGTGCCGATCGGCGTCGATGCCGGCGTCGAGGAGGTGCGCGGTGAACGCGAAAGATGTGTACCGCCCAGTACACCTCCCGTGAATTCGCCGATTCCTGCGTCCAGTTGGGCGTGCGGCAATCCATGGGAGCAGTCGGAACGAGCGCGGACAACGCGCTCGCCGAATCGTTCAACGCCACGCTCAAGCGCGAGACGCTCCAAGGCGCCCGCCGCTTCGACGGGGCCCGAGCCTGCCGCCTGGCCGTCTTCCGCTGGGCCAGCCGCTACACCCGCAGGCGCCCATCGTCTACGAGCAGCAGTCAGCTACCATCACACTCGCCGCATAACGACACGAACAGGTGTCCACCCTCCGGGGACAAGGCCCCCTGGCCCGACGTCCCGGTCCGTGGCCGCAACGCCCAAAGCCGGGCCGACACCTGCTGGCTGCCCATCGCCAGAGGGCTCACCCCGCATGGCCTCCGCCACTCCCGCACGCACATGGCAGACCTCGGCGCCGAGAAGGTGCTGATGGACGAGCGCATGGGCCTCGGCACGCTACGCCCACGTGACCCCAGGCTTGCGTGAGCGTCTCAAGGCCGGCCTGACCGAACAGTGGGAAGCCGCGCTCGGCGTCCGCCGGAACCTGCACCCACACTCGCCGGTGGCCGCCCTCGATCGGCTGCTCCGCGCTCGTGCCACGACGATGGCCAGACAGTCGGGAGACGGAGTCCGTTACCTCGAATGGAGTGTGTCTTTTCCGATCTCGGCGGAAGGCACGAGAATGGAGTACGGTCACGAGGGATCCGATGGGGGCGGAGAGGAGGAACGCGGTGTCGTATGAGCCGAAGCTCGCCGCGGCCCTTTCCGGCGCTACGCTGCGGCAGCTATCCCACTGGCGCCATGCTTCCGGCAAGCAGGGCGTGCTCCTCGTGCCGGAGATCTCCGACTCACGCCCGATCCTGTACTCCTTCCGTGACGTGGTGGCGCTGCGGGCCTGTGTGAAGCTCCGCAAGGAGACATCACTACAGAAGATCCGCAGGGCAGTCGACGCGCTCCGGGAGGACCTGGGGGAGCGGGAGCACCTGTCGGCCTACGCTCTCGTCGCGGGGTTGGACACGATCTACCTGGCGGAGCCCGAGCAGGCAGTCGATCTGATCAGGGGCGGGAACGTGGTCATCCACCAGTTGGTGGACGTGCTCGCACCCTTCTACAAGGACGGCCGCCACATTCCGGACCTGCTCAAGCCGCGCGACCATGTAGCCGTCGACTCCGCGGTGCGTGGCGGCGAGCCGGTCATCGAAGGGACACGGATCCCGGCGGCTGAGGTGGCTGCCCTGGTGAGGGACGGTGTCCCCCTGGATCGGGTTGGCGACTTCTACCCAGGAGTCAGTGCTGCGGCCGCCCGCGACGCGGTCGATTTCAGCGACTACGTGGACAGCTATGTCGATGGCTCTCCGCAGGTTGCCGCTTGAAGCTGCTGCTCGACGAGAACGTGCCCAGGCCCATGGCAGAGATTGTGCGCATTCTCCTCACCGCGCACGAGGTGGTGCACGTCCACGAGCTGGATGGTTGGGCGGGCACGAAGGACATCGAGCTCTACGCGAAGGCCAAGATGGAGGGCTTCCAGGCGATCATCACCAACGACGCCAAGCAACTGAACAGGCCCATGGAGGTGACGGCGATCGCGCGGTACTCCACCGCATCCAGTACCGCCAGAACAACAAGCACGGCGGCCTGATCGGCCTCGGCACCGCGATAGCCACCGTATGCGCGGCGCTTCCTCACGCCTTGGCCGAGCTCAAGGAGGCGGACGGCCAGCGACTCGTCTCTCTCACGGCTGTCGATCCCTCCCGACGCAGCCGATTGCAGGTCACGGACCCTGCTGTAGAGCCACCGAAGCACTGGCCAGGTCGCTGAACACGATGCCTAGGACGGGTCCAACGCCGACACCAACCGGACCTACGACTGCACCCGGAACTCGCCCAGGAGAGTCTCGTCGCTGCCGACGGTTTCGATGCCCCACCGGTGGTCCGGCTGACCGTAGGCGCGGCGAACAGAGCGTCCCACGGCGGAGGGCGACAGCGTGGGCTATGACGCCGGTGCGGAAGCTGGCCCTTTACAAGGCTGGTTCCGCTCGGAGCCACGAGATGACAGCGGAGACGAGTTGCTGCTGCGCTCACAGGTCGAATAGTGCATCGCCCGCGTCCGATGCCGCCTTCAGCGCCTTGGTCGCCTCTGTAGGCACGGGAAGGATGCCCGCTGCGGTCAATTCCGTCACCGTGATCAGTGGGCCCGCGCACACCTCATTGAAGAGGTCGGCCTGGGCTGGCTCCTCGCGCACGAGCAGGCCGAGGACGTTCAGCAGCTCCAGCAGTTCCGTGGTCCATGTGGGGAGCCAGCGTCGAGCGACCTCATGGTCCAGTTCAAGGCGTCGCTTGCCAGCAGGATTCTTTCGGCGGTAGCCAAACCACTTGTCGAGAACGTTCATCCCGGATACTTCGTACTCCCGGACCGCGCGGGGTACCGGACTGATCCGTCCGCTGCCGACCCACAGGTCCTGTGTCACGGGGTCGTATGCCAGCTTCTCTGGCATGGTCTCCGCCTCGTCTGGGATCTCCGCGACGCATCGGGGGCGGTCCCGTGGCAGCAACACTCTGCCGTACGGCCTTCCGGTGCTCTCGTCGGCATACCGCTCGCCGTAGGTGTGCAGCCACAGGACTCGTTGGCCGATGGCAACTGCCCGCTCCCACAGGTAATTGTCAGCGGTGAGGGGTATCCGAGCGCCCGGGACTTCGAGGTCTTCCTGGAATCGAGCTGTGTACTCCGGGTGGGATGCGATCGCGGCGATGTAAGCCAGCAGGTCTTCTGCGACGACTGGTACGCCGAGCTGCTCGGAGAGCAGGGGGAGTAGACCGGGCGTGACGTTGGGCAGCGTTCCGGCAGCGTTCCTGTAGAGAGGACGGGCGCAACCGCTGCGGTTGTTGAAGTAGTGCATGTCGGGAATAAGGGCGCTGAAGACCAGTGCTGGCCCGTTGACCACGGGGTGGGCGTTCTGCTCGACGGTGTAGATCTGGCGGTCGCTGCGGACTCGCCAGAGGTCTGCTCTGCCGCGCTCCATCAATCGGCTGTCCGGCAGGACATATTGCCGGTCGAACGATCGGAATCCGATGCGCATCGTTTGAGTGTTTGTCCTGTGCTCGGTGGCGAGTGTTGTCCGTCCATGAGATTCGACCCCCGGCAGGGGCGGGACATTGTCATCAGGCGTTCGCTCTCCCGAGTTTCCGAGCATCTCGGCACGCCGCTCGGTGTCCGCGGCGACAAAGCGCCGCCACCGTTTGTGGAGCGTGTCCTCGTCCGGTGCGTAGACCCACATGCGCCCAGGGGTGACGCCGCGGGACGACCACGGCACCAGGTTTCTCAACTGCGGGCAGGACTCCCACAGATCGCTGCCGGGCGGCAGGAAGGCATCTGTACCGCCCGTGGCGCACTCGCGCCATTCGGGGTCGTCGAGCCTGAGGGTCGTCAGGCGTTCGATCTTCTCGTCGCGGCGCCCGCCGACCTTGAGGTGTCTGACCTTTGCAGTCTGCCCGCCTGTCCGCGGCCTGGGACTGTCCCGCCAACGTACGAAGATCGCGATGCACAGCTCCTGGGCGACCTCGGGGAAGATGCGGGTTGCGACATCCGCTCGGTGGCCCTCCGGCGACAGGTCGATGATCCAGCCCTCGTCGGCGGTTTCCCGGAGGTAGCGTCGCATTCCGGTGAACGCCCGTCCCTTGAGCCATGCCTTCGGTGTGATCAGTGCGACGACACCGAATGGAGCGTCGTCGTGTGCGTCGAAGACCTTCCAGGTGGCCCAGCGCCAGAAGTAGACATAGAGGTTGGCGATCTTCGACTCGTACCTGCCGTTACCGGGTTGCCGGAAGGCCCCCAGCGGGGCAGGGATGTCCGCCTCGGGCTCGCCTCGTTCCACCCACTTGCCGGCGCCCCCTCACGGCGTCGTGAGGCGGGTTGCCCATGACGACCATGACACGCTCGTCCCGCTTGACCTGGTTGGCCTGGCGGCGGGATTCCGCGAGCGCCCGGTAGGTGTGGGGGATCCAGTTGAACTCGGCTGTCGGGCTGTCCAGGGCATCAGCTACCAACAGCCTGAGCCCCTGAGAGGGGGCCGCAGACCCGTACTGCTTGAGCATGGCGTGCATACGCAGTTCTGCGACTGCGAACGGACCGACCTGCATCTCGAAGCCAACCAGCCGACGCCCCACCATTTCTCGCAGGCGCGGGCCCACCGCGCCTGGGCCCTCTTCTTCGGCGATCGTCTCGGCGGCCAACTCCAGTGCCGACAGCAGGAAGGTGCCGGTGCCCATGGCCGGGTCGACAAGGACCACGTCGGGAGAAGCGAAGCCGGACGGGATGCGGAATCCCTCTCGCTTCAGGACGTCCTCGACGAGCCGGGCCATGGCCGAGACGACGCCATGCGGTGTGTAATACGAGCCCGTGCGTATCCGTAGCTCAGGGTCGTAGATATGAAGGAAATGCTCGTAGAGCAGGAAGTAGGCGTCGCCGGTTCCGTCGTCGAGCACGTCCCATCTGACCGCGCCGATGACACGAAGCAGTGTGTTCAGCGTGGTGGACAGCCCAGCAACGGAGTCGCCGGCCAGGACATCCAGCGCCTGGCCCATCAGCGAGTGCTTCTTGCCCAGCTTCGTAGCGATACTGTGCACGGTCTCGCCCTCGAAGGTGATCTCCTCGACCCGGGCGAGCAGAAGGGCGAACACGACGGCTTGGCCGTACTGTTCGACGAACTCGGCGTCCGTTGCCTCCGGGAACAGCAAGTGTCGCCAGTCCTTGGCCAGCCTTGTGAAGGCTGGTAGACGGCGTCGGCTCTTTTCCTGCGCGATCGCCTCACCGACCTCTTCCGACAGAAGCTGGCAGAGTCCGGCGACTGCTCGGATGAGCTGGCTCGTGGTGCGGGGTGTCTGCGGCTCCCAGGTAAGGAAGTCGTACAGCACCCGCGCAAGCGCCCCGTCAGCGGGGGCAAGCCGGGCGCCGGAGGTGAGGACCGAGCCGCGCAGGTAGGCCACTTCGCCAACCTGCTCGCCCTGCTGGTGGACAGAGAACTCGTTACCGTCACAGAGCAATACGTTGTTGAGCAGCCGGAGTTTCGCCCACTGCTCGGCGTTGCGGCCGGCGTAGACGGACGGGTCGGCCTCTGTACCCGGCTTCTTGAGCTCGATATAACCGACGAGAGCGCCGCCGACCTCAACCGCATAGTCAGGACGGGCTCCCATGTCGACGAGCGGAACCTCGCCGATGAGAGTGACGTTCAGACCCAGGCCACGGCACACGGACCGGACCATGTTCTCCAGCGGCCCCCGGAGCTGGTCCTCCTGCCACCCGCTGCCTCTCAGCTTCGGCGTGACCTCCGCTCCGAACGCAGAAACAGCAGCTTGGACCGCCTGCTCGAAGCTGTCATCGATCCTGTGTCGGGCACTCATACCGCCCCATCCCCCAAGGTGGGCAGATCCGGCCGACGTCAGATCGGGGCGGCTCTGCCGCACCTTGCTCCCGTCGGGGTCGGACTTCATTCCGGCCCTCGCTGTTTCATGACCGTAGAAGGGTGCCCGGGGCGCAAGGAGGGTGCATGCGAGGGCGCATGGAGGCGCGTATGCGCGCAATATGCACCCATGTCGGACTGCAGCTGAGACGTGGGCTGCGTGAGGTCAAAGCTGCGGCGAGGCGGCGGGTGCTGTCCAGGAGTGCGGTTGGTGTTCAGCCGGATCGCCGAGACGAGCAGCGCGACTCCTGAGCCCATGGCGCCCAGTTCACAAACGTACACACGGCAGAGACGCGGTGACGCGGTGATCAAGGTGGGTGCGGGCTGCCCTCTGGGAGGGCCCGACCAAGACCTTCTCCCAGATTTCTCCCAAGCGATCTCCAGGAACCACTCAGGGGCCCGATCCATCAAGCGGATCAAGCCCCTGACCTGGTGCTTTGCTGTCGGGGTGGCGGGATTTGAACCCACGACCTCTTCGTCCCGAACGAAGCGCGCTGCCAAGCTGCGCCACACCCCGTGACTGCGAGCACTACTGTAGCCCACCCGGGCGGGTCGGGTGAAATTCGTTTCCGGGGGTGGTCAGGGTGAGGAGGGTGGCTTCCGGGGGGCAGGCGAAGCGGAAGGGGGTGTAGCGGTTGGCGCCGCAGCCGGCGGAGACGTGGAGGGCTGCGCGGCGGGAGCCGGCGGTGTGGGTGGAGAGGCCCTTGACGCGGTTGGTGTCCAGGTCGCAGTTGGTCACCAGGGCGCCGTAGAAGGGGATGCAGAGCTGGCCGCCGTGGGTGTGGCCGGCGAGGATCAGGGGGTAGCCGTCGGCGGTGAAGGCGTCGAGGACGCGCAGGTATGGGGCGTGGACCAGGGCGAGGGAGAAGTCCGCGTCCGGGTCGGGGCCCCCGGCGACCGCGGTGTAGCGGTCGTGCTTGATGTGCGGGTCGTCCAGGCCCGTCAGGCCCAGCACCGCGCCGCTGTCCAGCTTCAGCCGGCCGCGGCTGTTGTCCAGGCCCACCCAGCCCGCCCCGTCGAAGGCGTCGCGCATGCCCTCCCAGGGGTTGCGGGGGACGTTGTGGCGGAGGCTGTGGCGGCCGTTGAGGCCGTGTATGCCGCGCGCCTTCTCGATCAGGTAGCGGCCGGGGTTTCGGAACGTCGGCGCGTAGTAGTCGTTCGAGCCGAAGACGTACGTCCCCGGGAACTCCATCAGCGGGCCCAGCGCGTCCAGCAGCTCCGGCACCGCGTCGGGGTCCGACAGGTTGTCGCCCGTGTTCACCACCAGGTCCGGCCGCAGGCCCGCCAGCGACTGCAGCCAGCGGCGCTTGGCGTGCTGGCCCGAGACCATGTGGATGTCCGAGATCTGCAGGACGCGCAGCGGCTGCATGCCTTCCGGCAGTACGGGGACGGTGACCCGGCGGATCCGGAAGGCGCGGGGTTCGATCACGGCCGCGTAGGCGACGCCGCCGGCCGAGAGAGCGGCCAGGCCCAGGGGCACTCCGTATCGCGCGCGCATCGTCCTATCGTCGCAGAGACGCGGGGTGCGGGTGGCCCGGGGCCGGATCCGGCGGCGTCGGCCGGCCACCGGTGCGGCATGGGAGACTCCGAGCATGACCACGCTCAAGTCGAAGCTGAAGGACGACCTCACGGCCGCCATCAAGGGCCGGGACGAGCTGCGCTCCGCCACCCTCCGTATGACGCTCACCGCGATCACGAAGGAGGAGGTCGCGGGCAAGGAGGCGCGCGTGCTCTCCGACGACGAGGTGCTGCAGGTGATCACCCGCGAGGCCAAGAAGCGGCGCGAGGCCGCGGAGGCCTTCGCGCAGGGTGGTCGTCCGGAGTCCGCGGAGCGGGAGCGCGCGGAGGGCGAGGTGCTCGCCGACTACCTGCCGAAGCAGCTCGGCGACGAGGAGCTGGCCGCACTGGTCGACGAGGCCGTCGCCGAGGCGAAGGCGGGCGGGGCCGAGGGGCCGCGGGCCATGGGCGCCGTGATGAAGATCGTGAACCCCAAGGTCGCCGGGCGGGCCGAGGGCGGGCGGGTGGCCGCCGCGGTCAAGCGCGCCCTCGGTCAGGGGTGACCTTCTCGCCCTCGGGCACGGGTGACCTTCTCCTGCCACGGTCGGGAGTGACCGTCTCCGGCCGCTGCCGCTGAGGTCGAAGTGCGGGGGCTTTCCGGCGGCCGCGGCCGCCGGCCCCGTCACCTGCCGTCCGGCAGATCCCCGCCGTCCGACCAGCCGCCGTCCAGCGCGCCGCCGTCGAGGGTGCCGCCGCCGGGGCCTCCGCCGCCGTTGCCGCCGCCGTTCCCGCCGTTGCCGTTGCTGCCTCCGAGGAGGCCGCCCAGCGGGTCGTCCGGCTTGTCGTCGTCCTCTTCGTCGTCATCGTCGCCCCTGCCCTTGTCGGGGCGGTCCACCGGCACCGGGACCTTGTACAGGTCCGGCGACGTCTTGCCCGCCAGGGCGCCGTCCATGGCATCGCGCCAGATCGGGCCGGGGACCGCGCCACCGAAGACGCGGGCGTGGTACGTGGGGCCGATCTGGATGTTCTCCATGGAGACGTCGTCCGTGGGCCCGCCGACCCACACCGCGCCGGCGAGGTCCGAGGTGTAGCCGACGAACCAGGCGGCCTTCCGCTCGTCCGTCGTACCGGTCTTGCCCGCGTTGTCCCGCCCGGTCAGCCCCGCCTCCTGGCCGGTGCCGTCCTCGACGACGCCGGACAGCAGGGTGTTTATCGTGCCGGCCGTCTTCTCCGACATGACGCGCTTGCACTGCGTCTTCGGCACCGGGAGCTTCTTGCCCTTGGCGTCCTTGATCGACTCGATGGCGACCGGCGTGCAGTACTCGCCGCGGTTGGCGAAGGTCGCGTACGCGTTGGCCATCGCCAGCGGCGCGATGGTCTGGCCGCCGAGGGTCAGCGAGGGGGACTCCTGCAGGTTCTCGCCGTCGCCCCGGTGGATGCCCATGCTCTGCGCCAGTTCCTTGACCGGGCAGATACCGATGTCCGAGATGAGGGCGACGAAGTAGGTGTTGATGGACTTGGCGGTGGCCTCGCGCATGCTGTACGGGCCTACCTCTTCCTCCGTCTCGTTCGCGACGTCGGAGCCCTCGGTGTTCACCCAGTCCTTGCCGTCCTCGCACGTCTCGACCGGGCTCGGATACGGCATCTCGTTCGGCGACGGGTACACCTTCGTGTTCGGCACGCCCTTCTCCAGCGCCGCCGCGGCCGTGAGCGGCTTGAAGGTGGAGCCGACCTGGAAGCCGTAGTTGGACCCGTTCATGGACTTCTCCACGGACAGGTTGATCATCGTCTCGTTCTTGCCCGAGCCGTACGGCCTGGACTGCCCCATCGCGCGGATCTTGCCGGTTCCGGGCTCCACCATGCTCACGGCGGTGGCGACGGCGTCGTCCTGGTAGACGTGGCTCTTGATCGACTCGTTGGCGGACTTCTGCGCCACCGGGTCGAGCGTGGTGCGGACGGTCAGGCCGCCGCGGTTCCAGCGCTTGAGCCGCTGCTCGGGCGTCTTTCCGAAGCTCTTGTCCTTGAGCAGCACTTCGCGGACGTAGTCGCAGAAGAATCCGGCGCCGCTGACGGCGGTGATGCACCCGTTGCGCGGCTCGCTGATCTTGAGGCCCAGCGGTTCCTTCATGGCCTTGTCGGCCTCGGCCCGGGTGACGTGGTCGTTGCTGGCCATGCGCCGCAGCACGGTGTTGCGGCGCTTCTCGGCCTCATCCGGGTCGTTGATCGGGTCGTACCGGCTCGGGGACTGCACGATGCCGGCGAGCATCGCGGACTCGGCGAGGGTCAGCTTGTCGGCGGACTTGCTGAAGTAGCGCTCGGCGGCGGCCTCGATGCCGTACGCCTGCTGGCCGAAGAAGGCGATGTTCAGGTAGTTCTCCAGGATCTGGTCCTTGGTCAGCTCCTTCTCGACCTGGATCGCGTACTTCAGCTCCTGGATCTTGCGCCCGAGCGTCTGCCGGGTGGCCTCGGCGACCTTCTCGGCGTCGTTGCCCGCCTCTTCGACGAAGAGGTTCTTCACATACTGCTGGGTGAGCGTGGAGGCGCCTTCGGAGACCGTGCCCGACTGCGCGTTGCTGTTCAGTGCGCGCAGGATGCCCTGGAGGTCCACGGCCCCGTGCTCGTAGAACCGCTCGTCCTCGATCGCGACGATCGCCTGGCGCATCACCGGCGCGATGTCGTCGAACTTGACGACCGTGCGGTTGCGCGAGTAGACGTCGGCCAGGTGGCCGCCCTCGCTGTCGAGGATGGTGGTCTTCTGGCTGAGCGGCGGGCGCTTGAGGTCCGCGGGGATGTCGTCGAACTCCGCGACCGTGCCCTTGGCCGTCAGGCCCAGCAGACCGGCGGCGGGCAGCGCGAGGCCCGCGAGCACGGAGCCGGCGAGGACGCTGACGCCGAGGAACTTCGCGGCTTGCTGCGTGGCGGTGAGGCCGCCGCCCGGGCGCTTGTAGGCCATGGGGCCCAGCCTAACTTCTGATTCCCCGGACAGCCGCCCGTCTGTTCGCCTACTCTGTTTTCGGCCATCACCACCGGCTCACGGTCTCTCTCACCCGTCGGTTCACTCCTGTGGGTGATGAGGCTTGACCGAATTGATGACATGTGACGCCCGAGATCCGATTGCAAGCCGGCGACCTGCCCGCTTTGACCGGATCGTCCTTGGCCGGGAGGGCTCACTCCGGTGGGTGATCTGCCGCGTACGCATAGTCCGTTCGGGCCATTCAACTTTGGGCCGGACGGGGGTGTTGCGTTGCCGCACTCCTTCCGTAACGTCCTCAACTGGCAACGGTGCATATGCCGTTTGCCGCCGTGGGGGAGCCTCAATTCGGGAGAGGACGGCGCCAGCATGAGCTGGGTTACCGACTGGAGCGCACAGGCAGCCTGCCGCACTGCCGATCCGGACGAACTGTTCGTGCAAGGCGCGGCACAGAACAGAGCCAAGGCGGTCTGCACCGGATGCCCGGTGCGCACCGAGTGCCTCGCCGACGCGCTCGACAACCGCGTCGAGTTCGGCGTATGGGGCGGCATG
This sequence comes from Streptomyces sp. B5E4, assembly GCF_039871555.1. Classification (NCBI taxonomy): domain Bacteria; kingdom Bacillati; phylum Actinomycetota; class Actinomycetes; order Kitasatosporales; family Streptomycetaceae; genus Streptomyces; species Streptomyces sp. B5E4. The sequence continues at coordinate 92,907 of NZ_JBDPMI010000013.1, read as the reverse complement.
ACGGAGCGCGAGCGGCGCGCGCTGCTGCGCCGCCGGCCGACGGTCACGTCGTGGCGCAGACTGCTGGAGACGGCACGTGAGGAGTACGAGAGCGCGGGAACGCCGCTGCACGAAGGCGTCCTGCACGAGGACGCGCTGCGCGCGGCGGAGGAGTTGCCGGTCGCCGCGGGCTGATCCCGGGCTCCGAGGGCCCTCGGCCCCGCCGTGAGCCTGCTGTGTGCTCGTTGTGAGCCCGCCGCAAGCCCCGCTGCGAGCCTGTCCTGAGCCCTTGCGCCCGTTCTGCGGGCCCGAGTGCCGGCCGCGCGCCGTACGCCCCGGCTACGCCCCCCACGCGTGCTCCGGCCTTACGCGCCCTGCGTCTCCTGCGCCGTCAGCAGCTCCGCCACGTCCCGTAGCCCCGCGAGGTCGTGCACATCCCCCGGCAGTGCGGTGACCTGAGTCACCGGAACCTCCGGGTGCAGCGCCGCGAAGCGGTCCCGTGTGCGGCGCTCGTGCGCCAGCACCTGCATCCGCTCCGCATGCAGCCGCAGCAGCGCCGCTGCACCCTCCGCACCGGCGCTCCCGTTGCCTGTGCCGTCGGCGCTCGCCGTGCTCGTACCCGCCGCCCCCGCGCTCTTCGCGCCGGAGCCCGCGTCGTCCACGCTCCGCTCGTCCAGCGCCTCCGCCGCCGCCAGCGCCCGCTCCGCGCTCAGCTGCGCCGCGTCGCTCTCGTGCACCCTGTTGAGCACCAGTCCTGCCAGCGGCATCCGGTCCGCTTCGAGCCGTTCGACAAAATATGCCGCCTCCCGCAGCGCGTCCCGCTCCGGCGTCGCCACCACCAGGAAGGCCGTACCCGGCGCCTGCAGCAGCCGGTACGTCGCCTCCGCGCGCGTGCGGAAGCCGCCGAAGAGCGTGTCCATCGCCGCGACGAACGTCTGCACGTCGCGCAGCAGGGAGGCACCCAGCAGTTTGCCGAGCGTGCCGGTCATCATCGACATCCCGACGTTGAGGAACTTCATCCCTGCCCGGCCGCCCGCCTTCGCCGGCGCGGTCAGCAGTCTGATGAAGCGCCCGTCGAGGAAGGAGCCCAGCCGCTTCGGCGCGTCCAGAAAGTCCAGCGCGGAGCGGCTCGGCGGGGTGTCGACGATGATCAGGTCCCAGGAGTCCCGGGCCCGCAACTGGCCCAGCTTCTCCATCGCCATGTACTCCTGCGTGCCGGCGAAGCCGGCCGACAGCGACTGGTAGAAGGGGTTCTCCAGGATGGCGCGGGCCCTGTCCGCGTCCGCGTGCGCCTCGACGATCTCGTCGAAGGTGCGCTTCATGTCGAGCATCATGGCGTACAGCTCGCCGGGTCCCTCGACGCCCTCGACCCGCCGCGGGCTGTTGTCCAAGGCGTCGATGCCCATGGACTGCGCCAGCCGCTTCGCCGGGTCGATGGTGAGCACGACGACGCGGCGGCCGCGCTCCGCGGCCCGTACGCCGAGGGCGGCGGCCGTCGTCGTCTTGCCGACGCCGCCGGCGCCGCAGCAGACGACGATGCGGGTCTGCGGGTCGTCGAGGAGCGCGTCGGCGTCCAGCCGGGGCGCGGTGTCGAGGCTCATAGGGGCCACTGCTTTCCCAGCTCGCCGGACAGCCGGTAGAGGCCGGCCAGATCCACTCCCTCGGTGAGCAGCGGCAGTTCATACTGCGGCAGCTCCAGCCGCGCCAGCGCGGCCCGTTGCGTACGTTCCAGGGCCAGCCGCTCCGTATGCTCGCGCGCCTGCCGCAGCAGCGGCGCGACCAGCCGCTCCGCCCGCGCGCCCCGGCTCGCCCCTCCCAGCCCGGCGGCGGACAGCGCGGCGGCGAGGGCGGCGGGGTCGGCCGCGGCCCGTTCCAGCTCCGCCTCGTCCATCAGCGCGGGGCGCACCATGTTGACCACCGCCGCGCCGACCTGCAGCCCGGCCTCACGCAGCTCGGCGACGCCGTCGACGGTCTCCTGCACGGGCATGTCCTCAAGGAGGGTGACCAGATGCACGGCGGTACGGGCCGAGGTCAGCACCCGCATCACGGAGCGGGCGTGGTTGTGGATGGGCCCGGCCTTGGCCAGCCCGGCGACCTCGGCGTTGACGCCCAGGAAGCGCGTGATGCGGCCCGTCGGCGGGGCGTCCATGACCACCGCGTCGTACACGTGCCGCCCGTGCTTGTCCTGGCGGCGGGCCGCCTCGCACGCCTTGCCGGTGAGCAGGACGTCGCGCAGGCCCGGGGCGATGGTGGTGACGAAGTCGATGGCGCCGAGGCGGCGGAGGGCCCGCCCCGCGCTGCCCATCCGGTAGAACATCTGCAGGTAGTCCAGCAGGGCCTGCTCGGCGTCGATGGCGAGCGCGTACACGTCGCCGCCGCCCGGCGCCGAGGCGATGCGCCGCTCGCCGTACGGCAGCGGCTCGGTCTCGAAGAGCTGGGCGATGCCCTGCCGCCCCTCCACCTCGACCAGCAGGGTGCGCCTGCCGTCGGCGGCCAGATCCAGCGCCAGGGCGGCGGCGACGGTCGTCTTGCCGGTCCCGCCCTTGCCGGTCACCACGTGCAGCCTTTGGAGCCCGCTCATGTCCGCGAGCCTAATTCCTCGGCGCGCATCTCAGCAGACCGCCTCCGTCCGACGGCCCCAAGCGGGGGCCAGTCGCGGCGGGCTAGAGTCTGGCCCATGACGAAGTGGGAATACGCGACCGTGCCGCTGCTCGTACACGCCACCAAGCAGATCCTGGACCAGTGGGGCGAGGACGGCTGGGAGCTGGTGCAGGTCGTGCCGGGGCCGAACTCCGAGCAGCTCGTGGCGTATCTGAAGCGGGAAAAGAGCTGATGGCGGGGCGGGTCGAGGCGAAGCTCGCGGAGCTGGGGCTCAGCCTGCCCGAGGTGGTGCCGCCGCTGGCGTCGTATGTGCCCGCGGTGCGCAGCGGGCCGTACGTGTTCACCGCCGGGCAGCTCCCGATGGTCGACGGCACGCTGCCGCTGACCGGGAAGGTCGGGGCGGAGGTCACGCCGGAGGAGGCCAGGGAACTGGCCGCGCGGTGTGCGCTGAACGGGCTCGCGGCGATCAAGTCGGTCGCCGGGGACCTCGATCGGGTCGTACGGGTGGTGAAGGTCGTCGGCTTCGTCGCCTCGGCGCCGGACTTCACGGCCCAGCCGGGTGTGGTCAACGGGGCGAGCGAACTGCTCGGCCGGGTGCTGGGCGACGCGGGTGTGCACGCGCGGAGTGCGGTGGGGGTGGCGGTGCTGCCGCTGGACGCGCCGGTCGAGATCGAGTTCCAGGCGGAGCTGGGCGAGTAGGCGGCTGCCGTCCCGGGTGCTGGTCCTGGGCGGGTACCGGGCGTGCGGGCGTCGGTGTGGCCGGAGTTACCCACATACCGGTAGTTATCCACAGGCTGAGGTTGCCCACTCGAACATGGCGTCGGTAGCCCGTAGGCTCCCGGTCATGTCCGAAATGAACGCCGCGAACGCCGCGACGGGAGCGAAGCCCCGGTGGATTCCGCCCGCCGAGCGCATCCGCGCGCTCGCCCGCGGCGAGCTGACGCCCGTCACCCCGCGCCGCGCGGCGACGGTGCTGCTGCTGCGCGGCACGACGCCCGACGGCCCGTGGGTGTACATGCTGCGGAGAAAGACCTCCATGCCCTTCGCCGCCGGCGCGTACGCCTATCCGGGCGGCGGCGTCGACCCGCGCGACGAGCGCCCGCTGGACGCGGCGGCCTGGGCCGGACCGTCCCCGGCGCAGTGGGCGGCGCGGCTGGGGGTGGCCGAGCCGGAGGCGCAGGCGGTGGTCTGCGCGGCGGTGCGCGAGACGTTCGAGGAAGCCGGGGTGCTGCTGGCCGGGCCCTCGGCGGCGGAGGTCGTGGCGGACATCACGGGGGCGGACTGGGAGGCGGACCGCGCGGCGCTGGTCGCCCGCGAGCTGGGCTTCGCCGACTTCCTGGCCCGCCGCGGGCTGGTCCTGCGGACCGACCTGCTGGGCGCCTGGGCGCGCTGGATAACCCCGGAGTTCGAGACCCGGCGGTATGACACGTGGTTCTTCGTCGCCGCCCTCCCCGAGGGGCAGCGCACGCGGAACGCCTCGACGGAGGCCGACCGCGCGGAGTGGGTCAGGCCCGTCGAGGCCGCCGCGGGGTACGAGCGGGGCGAGCTGGTGATGCTGCCGCCGACGATCGCGATGCTGCGCGGGCTGCAGGAGTACGGATCGGCGGCCGAGGCGCTGGGCGCGGCCGGGGGGCGGGATCTGTCGGCGGTGCTGGTGAAGGCCCGGATTGAGGGGGACGATGTCGTGCTGAGCGCCCCGGGGCACGAAGAATTCACGCGGAGGCTGCCGTCATGAGGGCCGGGATGCCGGAGGAGACGGCGGGGGTGGTCGTGTGACGGACGCGGCGGCGTTGCCGGGGCAGCCGCGCGGCGGGGTGCTCAGCGGTCCTGCCACCGCTCGTGCGACATGCGTGCTGGCGCCCAACGCCTCGCCCATGACGCTCGACGGTACGAACACGTGGATCGTCGCCGAGCCGGACTCCGCGCGGGCCGTGGTGATCGACCCCGGGCCGCTGGACGAAGGCCATCTGGCGACGGTCGTGGACACCGCGGAACGGGCGGGCCTGCGGGTGGCGCTCACGCTGCTCACCCACGGGCACGCGGACCATGCCGAGGGCGCGGCCCGCTTCGCGGAGCTGACCGGGACGGAGGTGCGGGCCCTGGACCCGGCGCTGCGCCTCGGCGACGAGGGGCTGGCCGCGGGGGACGTGATATCCGTCGGCGGGCTGGAGCTGCGGGTCGTACCCACGCCGGGGCACACGGCGGACTCGCTCTGCTTCCACCTGCCGGCCGACGACGCCGTGCTCACCGGCGACACGATCCTCGGCCGCGGCACGACGATGGTCGCCCATCCGGACGGCCGGCTCGGCGACTATCTGGACTCGCTGCGCCGGCTGCGGTCCCTGACCGTGGACGACGGCGTCTCGACGGTGCTGCCGGGCCACGGGCCGGTGCTGGAGGACGCGCAGGGCGCGGTGGAGTACTACCTGGCCCACCGCGCGACACGGCTGGCGCAGGTCGAGACGGCGGTCGAGAACGGGTACCGCACGGCGGCGGACGTCGTGGCGCATGTGTACGCGGACGTGGACCGGACGCTGTGGCCGGCGGCGGAGCTGTCGGTGCGGGCGCAGCTCCAGTATCTGGAGGAGCACGGCCTGATCACGTAGCCGGGCCCACAGGACCGGTCACGTCCGTGCCGCGGCGGCCCGGGTCAGCGCGAGCGCTTGGCCAGGCGCTCCACGTCCAGCAGGATCACGGCCCGCGCCTCCAGGCGCAGCCAGCCGCGGCTGGCGAAGTCCGCCAGCGCCTTGTTGACCGTCTCCCGGGAGGCGCCGACGAGCTGGGCCAGCTCCTCCTGCGTCAGGTCGTGCACGACGTGGATGCCCTCGTCCCCCGGCACGCCGAAGCGCCGCGAGAGGTCCAGCAGGGCGCGGGCGACGCGGCCCGGGACGTCGGAGAAGACCAGGTCGGACATCTGGTCGTTGGTGCGCCGCAGCCGGCGGGCGACCGCCCGCAGCAGCGCGGAGGCGACCTCGGGGCGGGCGTTCAGCCAGGGCTGGAGGTCGCCGTGGCCGAGGCCGAGCAGCTTGACCTCGGTCAGCGCGGAGGCGGTGGCCGTACGCGGGCCCGGGTCGAACAGGGACAGCTCGCCGATCAGCTCGCCGGGGCCGAGCACGGCCAGCATGTTCTCGCGCCCGTCGGGTGAGGTGCGGTGGAGCTTGACCTTGCCCTCGGTGACGACGTACAGCCGGTCGCCGGGCTCGCCCTCGTGGAAGAGCGCGTCACCGCGCGACAGCGTCGCCTCGGTCATGGAGGCACGCAGCTCCGCGGCCTGCTCGTCGTCGAGCGCGGCGAAGAGGGGCGCGCGCCGCAGAACGTCGTCCACGAGTTCTCTCCTTGTCGGGGTGCCCGGGCGACCGCGGGCCGTTGCTCGGTCGGCCCGTCGTTTTCCATGAAAGCCGGACAGTAAAACAGTGCGATCAGTCACAAGTTTGACGTACCGCAGCGTGAACCGTACGCCAGGGGTCCGATTGGCGGCACTTTTCCGGTGCTCAGCGGCGGGCGCTCGGGGGGTTGCGTGGGGGCGCGCGGTTGCGCGCGGAGGCCCGGGCGGGCGCTCAACGAGCCGGTCGGGGCGCCGTCGTGCGTGACGCGTGGCTTGACCCGTACGGGCCTATTCCGCTCTCAGCGAACGCACCTCCTGCAATCCGATAAACCGGACATAACGCCGCGATGGCAGTGTCCTGTGCGCGCCGTGCCAGCGGTCCTCGGCACGCTCCTTCCCGCAGACCGGGAAGGAGACACCCGTATGACCTACGCATTCAGGGCCGAGGGCCTGGTCAAACGGTTCGGCGCGACCACCGCGCTGGCCGGCATCGACCTCGCGGCCCGGCAGGGCACCGTCCTCGGCGCCTCGGCCCCAACGGCGCCGGCAAGACCACTGCCGTACGCATCCTCGCCACCCTCCTCCGCCCCGACGAGGGCACGGCGACCGTCGGCGGCCTCGACGTCGTACGCGACGCCGGCGAGGTGCGCCGGCTCATCGGGCTCACCGGCCAGTACGCATCCGTGGACGAGGACCTGACCGGCACCGAGAACCTCGTGCTCATCGGCCGGCTCCTCGACATGCGCGCCACCGTCGCCCGGGCCCGCGCCCGCGAGCTGCTCGCGCACGTCGAGCTGGCCGAGGCCGCAGGCCGCCCCGTGCGGACGTACTCCGGCGGCATGCGCCGCCGCCTCGACCTTGCCGCCTCCCTCGTCGGCCTGCCCGACGTCATCTACCTCGACGAGCCGACGACGGGCCTCGACCCGGTGCGCCGCGAGGACGTCCGGGGCATCGTCCGCTCGCTCGTCGGGGACGGCGTGACCGTGCTGCTCACCACCCAGTACCTGGAGGAGGCCGACGCGCTCGCCGACGAGAAGCGCACGGCGTCCACCGCCTCCGGCGGCAGCGCGAGCCGGTAGCCGGCGGGGCCGTAGGCGAGGGCGTCGGCCCGGCCGAGCGCCCGGCGGAGCCGGGAGACCAGGGACTGCAGCGCGTTGCCGGGGTCGGCGGGGGCGGCGTCGCCCCACAGGTCGCCGGCGAGCCGCGCCGTGCCGACGTACCGGCCGGGGTCGAGCGCAAGCCGTACGAGCAGCGTGCGGGGCCGGCCGCCGGCGATCTCCACCGGCGCCCCGCCGACCGCCACCTCCAGCGGACCCAGCACCCCGATGCGCACGTACGCCAGCCTCTCACGCACCCCGTGAGCGGCCGATCTCCTTTACCCGCCCCTGAACCGCGGGGCTCCTCCCTCCACAAGCCCCGGACCCGGCGCCGGTGCGGACGCGGCCACCGGCACCGGGCCGCCGCGGTGGGTCCCGCCGGCCGCGGGCGCCCACCGGACGGGCGGTTCGGATCCGATCAGACCCGATCGGCGGCGATCAGCAGGTACTGGAAGCTCCCGCTGCGGTACGCCGTGAGGAACACCTCCTCGATCCCCGTGGCCACCGAGGACTTGGCCCGCAGCTCCCAGTACGGGATCGTCGCCTCGGTCAGGTCGATGACATGCGCGGGCACCAGCCGGTTCGCGACCATCTCCTTGAAGTACGTCGACCGCGGGTGGACGTTGCAGATGTAGTGCGCGTTGATCTGGCTGACGGCGCGCGACGGCAGCCCGTAGGCGTCGTTGTAGCAGCCGGTGATGGTGACGTACCGGCCGCCGCGGGTGAGCAGCCGCGCGTGCTCCTTGAAGAGCTGCGCCAACTCCACGTACATCGTGCTCTCGTTGTTCCAGATCCCGCGGAACGCGCCCGTCTCGAAGCCGGTGTCGAGCATGTTCTTCAGGTGGAACCGCACCGCGCTGCCCAGGCCGCGGCGCTGCACCTGGTCGTTGGCGAAGGCGACCTGGGACTGCGAGATCGAGATGCCGTCGACGCGGCAGCCGAATCGTTCGTGCGCCATGAAGCTCGTGCCGCCCCGGCCGGAGCCGGCGTCCAGCAGCCGGGCGCCGGGGTCGGGCTCGCCGAGGTGATCCAGCAGGAGGGTGGCCTGGGCGGTCTCCAGGCGGTGCATCTCCGCGATGATCCGCGCTTCCCTGGTCTCCTCCGGGCCCGCCAGCACGGACTGGTCGACCTCGCCGATCCCGTAGTGGTGGTGGTACGTCCCGCTGACGTCGCCGAGCTTGAGGTTGACCGGGTCCTTCTCCCGGTTCCAGTAGTCGGCGATGGAGTGCTGGTACGGGCTGGTGAGGACGTTCGTGTCGGCGGCTGCCGCCATGGTCGTTCTCCTTCTGAGGGCGTGCTGAAGCGTGCTGGTGCTGCTGAGGCGTGGTCGAGGGCGTGCCGATGCGGGACGCGTGGGCCCGCCGGGCGGACCTGCGGGTGCGTCAGGGGGACGGGTGGGCCGGGCCGGCCGGGCGGGTCAGGCGGTCTGGTAGCGCGCGCTGGTGGCGTGCCACTCCTTGCAGCCGCCCATCCAGGCCCACACACCGGCCAGGAAGCGGCCGAGCTGCGGGGAGCCGGCGGCGGTCAGGGCCGCGGCCTCCATCTCGTAGGTGTGCATCAGCTCGTCGTGGATCACGGCCGTCCGGTCCACAGCCTCCTGGAGGGTGCAGCCTTCTTCGGCGGCGATCAGATTGGGCAGGTTGGTGTCCGTGGGGTCTTCCTTTCCCATCGAGTACAGGTCGTTGAGGAGCACGCTGGCGGTGCCGGCGTAGAGGTACGTGCGCCGGACCCGGGCATCGGCGAACTCGTCGGGCGGCAGTTCGTACCCGCTGACGGGGTCCACGAGGACCATGCAGGGGAAGAACGCGTTCTCGTAGCGGTGCAGCAAGTACTCCCACACCGCGGGGGTGCGTGCCGAGGCGCGCCACTCGGCCTCCTGGCCGTACCCGACGAACATGACGGCCAGCTCGTGCCGCAGCCGGGCGACCTGGGTGGGGCTCGCGTACCGCGAGAGGTGCGCGAGGGCGGAGCGGAACGCGCGCAGCACCGGCTCGCGCTGGACGGTCTCCTCGAACTGCGGCATGTAGCGCGCAGGGAGCCGCACGGGGTCGATGACGGCGTGCGCCAGCGCCATCCGCTCGCCGAGCAGGGCGGGATCCGGGTCCTCGCCCTCGTCCACCCAGTGGTCGTCGACGGACCACTCGGACAGGCCGCACTTGGCGGCGGCCAGCAGCCGGTCGGGGTCGTCGCAGTCGGGGTGGGCGAGCATGAAGAGGCGGCCGAACTGGTGGGAGCGCAGCCGCTCGATACGGCCGGTGAAGATGCCGATCTCTTCGGCCCACGCGACCAGGCGCTCGTTGACCTCCTCGCCGAGCGCGGGGTCGTTGCGCAGGGCGTCCGGGCAGTACAGCGGTGGAATCCGCAGGCCACCGCGCTCGGCGCCGCCGTCGGGCGCGGGCGCGGCGCCGACCTCCGGCCCGGCGGCTGAGTTGGAGTCGGAGTCGGAGTCGGAGTCGGTGGCGGGCTCGGAGCCGGACGCCGGCTCCGGCCCGGGCTTCGTACGGGCGTAGGGCTCCGCCTCGGGTCGCGGGACGGCCTTCGGCGCGTAGCCGGAGAGCGGGTGCGCGGCGGCGGTGCCGAGACCGGTGGGGCCGAGGGGGAGGAGGGCGCGGAGTGCTTCGGCGGGTGCTCCGGTCATGCGCGGCACCCGGCCTCCGCGGAGGCCGGCGAGGAGATCGTCATACTTCGACGCTAGGCATCTGCGCCGAGTGCGGCAATCGCTCGAAAGAGTAGGCATAAAAGGGGGATTGGCAGGGTGGGGATCCCCTAGAGAACTCGTCGGGTGAAACGGTTGTGTTTCACCCGCCCGCGATCTAGCGTGGGCGGTACGAAACGGTTCCGTACGAAAAGGATCGCCCGTCATGCCCGGCAGCCCCGTCGGCCCGCTCTCCGGCCAGACCTCCGACGTCCGGATCCGCCGGCCCCGCATGACCCCCGAGCGCGAGCGTGAGCTGCTCGAAGCGGTGCTCGGCGTGCTGCGCGAGTCGGGGTATGAGGCGCTGTCCATGGACCTCGTCGCGACCCGCGCGCGATGCAGCAAGGCGACCCTGTACCGGCAGTGGCACAGCAAGGCGGAAATGGTCGTGGCCGCGATGATCGCCAACCGGCCCGTGGACCCCGGCGCCGTCGACACCGGCTCCCTGCGGGGCGACCTGATCAGCCTCGTCGAAGAACTGTCCACCACCGCCGAGAAGGACACCGCGCTGATCGCGGCGATACACCACGCCGCGCTCACCGACGCGGACCTGGCCGCGACGCTGCACGCCTCCCTCGCGGACTACGAGGTGACGCACCTGTCCGGGCTGCTCGACCGCGCGGTGGCGCGCGGTGAGCTGCCGGGGCAGCCGGGCGCGGCCGAGTTCCTGCCGCAGTTGCTGTTCGGCGCGGTCGTCATACGCCCGCTGATCGACGGGGCGTTCGCCGATTCCGCGTATCTCGCCCGGTTCGTCGACCTGGTGGTGCTCCCGGCGCTGCGGCACTCCTGACCCGTACGTCCTTCGCCGTCCCACCGGCCCCCTCCGTCTGCCGTACGCCGCCCACCCGCCGACGCTGACGCCCCCCGGCCCGTACCTCGATGAGGCCATACCCCTACGCCGTACCCGTACGAGCCGAATACGGCCCTCCGAGCATCCGACCCCCCATACGGAGCCCGCCATGCCCCATACCCGCGCCGAAACCGGCAGCCCCGCCGAAGACGCCGGCCCGACCGGCGTCGCCGTCACCCTCCACGACGAGCGCGCCCACCGCCACCGGTGGCTGATCCTCGGCGTTCTCGGCCTCGCCCAGTTGATGGTCGTCCTCGACGTGACCATCGTGAACATCGCCCTGCCGTCCGCCCAGTCCGACCTCGGCTTCACCAACGGCGACCGGCAGTGGGTCGTCACCGCGTACTCGCTGTCCTTCGGCAGCCTCCTGCTCCTCGGCGGCCGCATCGCCGACCTCGCCGGCCGCAAGGTCACCTTCCTCGTCGGGCTCGTCGGCTTCGCCGCCGCGTCCGCCGTGGCCGGCGCCGCCGTGAACTTCGACATGCTCATCCTCGCCCGCGCCTTCCAGGGCGCCTTCGGCGCGCTCCTCGCCCCCTCCGCGCTGTCGCTGCTGACCACGACGTTCACCGACCCGCGCGAGCGGGCGAAGGCGTTCAGCGTCTACGGCGCGGTGTCCGGCGCGGGCGGTGCCATCGGCCTCCTGCTGGGCGGCGTGCTCACCGAGTACCTGGACTGGCGCTGGACGCTGTACGTGAACGTGGTCCTCGCCGTCGCCGCCCTCGTCTTCGCCTCCGCGCTGCTGACCCATACGGCGCGGGACCGGAGCGTCACGCTCGACGTGCCCGGCACGGCCCTGGTCACCGCCGGTCTGTTCGGTGTCGTCTACGGCTTCTCCAACGCCGAGCACCAGGACTGGGGCGCGCCCGCCACCTGGGGGCTGCTGATCGTCGGCGGCGTGCTGCTCACGGCGTTCGCCTGGTGGTCGACCCGCAGCCGCCACCCCCTGCTGCCGACGCGCATCGTCACCGACCGCAACCGCGGCGCGTCCTACCTCGGCATGCTGATCTCCGCCGGAGGGATGTTCGGCGTCTTTCTGTTCCTCACGTACTTCCTGCAGACGGGTCTCGACTACACGCCGATCGACTCCGGCGTCGCCTTTCTGCCGATGGTCGGCGGCCTGGTGATCGCCGCGACGCTCGCCACCAACGTCCTCGTACCGCGCGTCGGGCCACGGCTGGTGGTGCCCGCGGGCATGGCGATCGCGGCGGTCGGCCTGGTGTGGATGACGACGCTGGACCTGAGCAGTTCGTATGCGGTGCACATCCTGCCGATGACCGTCATCGTGGGCTTCGGCCTCGGGCTCGTCGTGGCGACGGCGATGAGCCTGGGCACGCTGGGCGTGTCCGTGCACGACGCGGGCGTGGCCTCCGCGACGGTCAACGCCATGCAGCAGGTCGGCGGCTCCATCGGCATCGCCCTGCTCAACACCCTCTCCGCCAGCGCCGCCGCCGACTATCTCGCCGGGCACAACCCCAGGGATCCGGCGGTGAAGGCGCAGGCGGCGCTGCAGAGCTACCACACCGCGTTCTGGTGGTCGGCTGGCTTCTTCGCCGTGGGCGCCCTGGTGACTCTGTTCCTGTACCGGTCGGGCGCGCCCAAGGAACTGAAGGGCGGGGCACCCACGATCCACATGTGAGCCCCGCCCGCACCCGGTGCACGCGCGCAGCCGTCTTCACGCCCCCCGTACCGGGACGCACCCACCTCTTCACGCGCCCACCGCTCACACGACGAGCAGCGACTTGCCCACCGTCGTGCGCCGGGCGAGCGAGGCGTGCGCCTCCTCGGCGCGCCCCAGCGGGTACGTCGCGCCGATCGCGGGCCTGATACGGCCCGCCGCGGCGAGGTCCAGGGCCTCGACGAGCGCGGCCTGCGCGACGGACGTGGCGGGCGGGCCGCCCTGAAGGAGGTCGGTCACCCGTACGTCCCGCTCCGCGGCCGTGCGCGCGTCGATCTCGGCGAAACCGCCGTCCGACGTCCCGTACGTCACGAACCTGCCGCCCCGCGCCACCGCACGGAACGCCGCCCGGCCCAGTTCGCCCCCGGCGCCGTCGAAGGCGAGGTCGACGCCGTCCCCGCCGGCGGCCTCCCGGACCCGGTCCTGCCAGCCGTCCTCGGAGTAGTCGACGGTGTGCTCCGCGCCCAGCTCGCGGGCGAGCGCGAGCTTGCGCTCGCCGCGCGCCGCCGCGATGACGCGCGCGCCCGCGTCGCGCGCCAGTTGCAGCACCAGCGACCCCGCCCCGCCGGCCGCCGCCGCCACGAGCACGGTCTCGCCCTCCCGGGCCTGCCCGGCGCGGACGAGGCGTACCGCGGTGGTGCCGTCGTGCAGCAGGGCCGCCGCCTCGGCGAAGGTTCAGGTCAAGCGCAGCCCCGTCACCCCCGCCGCCGCGCGACCAGCTTCACCAGCGCGGCGTGCGTGCCGTCGTCGGCCGCCGCGATCAGCCCGCCCGCGCTGTCGTGCAGCGGACGGCCGTCGATGCCCGTGACGACGCAGCCGGCCGCCCGGCACAGCGCGATCCCGGCGGCGAAGTGCACGTCGGCGCGCAGATCGCCGCCGTCGGTGACGTACGCGGCCCGGCGGCCGACGGCGACCCAGGCCAGTGCCAGCGTGGTCGACAGCACCCGGGGCCGGAAGCGCGGCGCGAATCCCGGGGAGGACGGCAGGCCGGCGACGTCGAAGGCGGGGTGGTGGGGGAACGGCGGGTCGAGGTTGACGTCGACGAGGCCGGAGCCGGCCGCCGGCGCCAGCTCCTCGTCCGCGCCGTCACGGCGCAGCGCGGCCCGTACGCCGTCGGTCCAGAACACCTCGTGCGCGAACGGGTCGGCCACCGCGGCCACGGAGGTGGCGTCCCCGGCCCGCAGGGCCACGTTCACGGCGACCAGCATGGTGCGGGCGGCGTAGTTCAACGTGCCGCACAGCGGGTCGACCAGCCACCTCCGCGACGCCTCCGCGGCGCCGCTCGCGCCGCTCTCCTCGCCGGTCACGGCGTCACCCGGGCGGGCGGCGCGCAGCACGGTGAGCACGGCGCGCTCGGCCTCGACGTCCGCGGTCGTGGCGAAGTCGCCCGCGGACTTCCCGTACCGCCGCAGCGAGGTCCCGTACAGCTCGCGGAGCACCTCCGCGCCCGCCAGGGCCGCCGCCACGGCCAGCCGCGCGTCGCTCCCGGCCCGCGCGTCTCCCGCCGGACCCGCCGCCTTCGGTCGTTCGTCCATGCGGCCAGCCTCCCCCAGCCGTACGGGACACCCACCGGCGGGGGGAGGCGGCCGGGACAGCCGGATCACCGTGTCCTAGTGATCCTGCCGTTCACCCTCCGGGGACCGCTGCTGGGGCATGGTGGTCCTGACCGAGTCCAGGATGGCCAGTCCCTGGCCGACCAGCCCCGCCGTCAGCTCGCCGAGGCCGTCGGCCCCGTTCAGCACGTTGATGTTCGCGCCCTGCAGGCCGGCCGCGGCCCGTTCGACGATCTTCGGGAGCTGGTCGATCAACTGCTGGTCCAGTGCGACCCTGTCGTGAGAGGACGCCGCCTCGGCCTGGATCTTCATCCGTTCCGCCTCGGCGAGGGCCAGCACCCGCACCCGTGCGGCCTCCGCCTCGGCCGGCTTGACCACCTCCGCCTGCAGCTCCTGCTGGCGGAGCCGGGCCGCGCGCTCGGCCAGTTCGGTCTGGGCGGCGAGCACGTCCTGCTGCGCGTGCGCCTGCGCCAGCGGGCCGGCCTGCGCCGCCTCCGCCTCGACCCGGCTGACCTCGGCCTTGTACTGCGCCCGCACCATGGCGGTCTCCCTGGCGTACTCGGCCTGCTTCCGCGCGGACTCCTGCTCCGCCTCGGACGCCTTCTGCGCCGCCTGCGCCTCGGCGATCTTCGCCTCGCGCTGGATGGCCGCCTGATGGGGCGCCGACATCGCCTTGATGTAGCCGGTGTCGCCGTCGTCGATCGACTGGATCTGGAAGGAGTCGACGATCAGACCGATCCGGCCCATCTCGCTCTTGGAGGTCTCCACCACCTCGGAGGCGAGCTTCTGCCGCTCCGTGACGATCTCCTCGACCGTCATCGAGCCGATGATGGCGCGCAGGTGGCCGGCGAAGATCCGCCCGGTCAGCACCGACATCTCCTTCTGCTCGGAGAGGAAGCGCTGTCCGGCGTTGACGATGCTCTCGATGTCGTTGCCGACCTTGAAGGCGATCACGGATCGTACGGTCAGCGGGATGCCCTGCCTGGTCACGCAGTACTCGGCGACCTCCGACTCGTGCATCGCCAGCGACAGGAAGCGGGTCTTGCGGAAGATCGGTAACACGAACCTGCCGTGCCCGACGACGACGCGGAACGGTGCACCGTCCCGCCTGCGCCTGCCGCCCGACACGAGCATGGCCTGGTCGGGGGCCGGAACGCGATAGCCGAACATGCTTGCCTCCTCACTCCACGGGACCGATGCCGCCGGTCAGCTCGTCCAACGGATCGGCCCACGCGATCACGGTGACCTGGCGACCGCCGCAGTACTCGGTGACGAGCACCTCCGCCCCTTGCGGCAACGGCTCGGCGGACCAGGCGAGAAAGGTCTCGGTGCCACCCCTGACCCGCACCAGCACCTCGCCGGGGCCGGCGGACCCGCGGGTGGGGATGACGAGAACGCCGAGACAGCCGATCACGGCGTCGTCAGGCACCATCGATGGATCCCCTCCATCACCCTGCTCGCGACGTTCATGCGTACCCTACTCACGACGACGGTCGCTCAATCTTGGTTTCGCCTCCCCGGGAGGGGGCCCCAGCGGTTTCGCTCTTCGGTGTCAGTCGGGGCCCGTAGGCTGGCCCCATGGCGAAGAGTGGCAAAGAGGCATCCGCGGCGGGGGGCCGCGCGGTGGTGCGCAAGGCGAAACCGGCGCCGACGCGGACGGGGCTGGTGCGGCAGGCCCGGCGGATCTACCGCGAGCTGGCCGAGGTCTATCCGTACGCGCACCCGGAGCTGGACTTCGAGAACCCCTATCAGCTGCTCGTCGCCACGGTGCTCTCCGCGCAGACCACCGACCTGCGGGTGAACCAGACGACGCCCGCCCTCTTCGCGAAGTACCCGACGCCCGAGGACCTGGCCGCGGCCAATCCGGAGGAGGTCGAGGAGCTGATCCGGCCCACCGGGTTCTTCCGCGCCAAGACCAAGTCGATCATGGGGCTTTCGCAGGCCCTGCGGGACGACTTCGGCGGCGAGGTCCCGGGGAATCTGAAAGACCTGGTCAAGCTGCCGGGCGTGGGCCGCAAGACGGCGTTCGTCGTCCTCGGTAACGCCTTCGGGGTCCCCGGCATCACGGTCGACACGCACTTCGCCCGGCTCGTGCGGCGCTGGAAGTGGACCGAGCAGACCGACCCCGACAAGATCGAGCAGGAGGTCGGGTCCCTCTTTCCGAAGAAGGACTGGACGATGCTCTCGCACTACGTGATATTCCACGGCCGGCGCATCTGCCACGCCCGCAGGCCCGCCTGCGGCGCCTGTCCCATCGCCCCGCTCTGCCCGGCGTACGGCGAGGGGGAGACGGATCCGCAGAAGGCGCAGAAGCTGCTGAAATACGAGAAGGGCGGCATGCCCGGGCAGCGCCTCAAGCCCCCGCCGGACTACCCCGGGAAGCCCGCACCCCCGCTGGGAGCCGCATGACGCGCTCACGCGGGACGCCCGGCGGACCGGGCGGCGCCGCGGCGGCGCGTGGCACGGCGGACGAGGCGGCGGCCGGCGCTTCGGCGCGGGCCGCGGCGGGTGAGGCGCGCGGTGAAGCGGACGGGGGCGCGCGCGGCGCCCCGGGCGCCGCTGACGGGCGTGCCGGAGGTGCAGATTCCGCTCGTACGCCCGTGGGTCGAACGCCCGTGTCCCGGGGGCACGCCTCCCGTGCGCCCGGGTCCCGTCCGCCCGTGGCCGTCAGCGAGGCCGGGCTGCCCGGCTGGCTGGCGCCGGTCGCCGACGCGGCCCGTACCGTACGGCCCGAAGAGCTGAGCCGCTTCCTGCCGCCCGACGGCGACGAGGGCCGGCCCGCCGCCGTGCTCGTCCTCTTCGGCGACGGCGACGACGGCCCCGAGCTGCTGCTCACCGAGCGCGCCAGCTCGCTGCGCTCGCACGCCGGCCAGCCCTCCTTCCCCGGCGGCTCCCTCGACCCGGAGGACGGCGACCCCGCGGGCGAAGGACCGCTGCGCGCGGCGCTGCGCGAGGCGCAGGAGGAGACCGGGCTCGACCCCGCGGGCGTGCAGGTGTTCTCCGTGCTGCCCCGGCTCTACATCCCGGTCAGCGGCTTCGTCGTCTCGCCCGTGCTCGGCTGGTGGCGCGAGCCCAGCCCTGTCGGCGTCGTCGATCCGGCCGAGACGGCGCGGGTGTTCAGCGTCAGCGTGGCGGATCTCACCGATCCGGCGAACCGCGCCACGGCCGTGCATCCGCGCGGCCACCTCGGCCCCGCGTTCCTCGTCTGCTCCGCGCTGGTCTGGGGTTTCACCGCCGGCGTCATCGACCGCATCCTGCACCTGGCCGGGTGGGAGCGCCCGTGGGATCGCGACCGCCGGGTGCCGCTGGACTGGCACGCATGAGACGGTGACCCGGTGAACGTGCTGGACATCCTGCTGGTGGCGGCCGCCGTGTGGTTCGCCGTGGTCGGCTACCGCCAGGGCTTCGTGGTCGGTGTCCTGTCCGTGTGCGGCTTCGTCGGCGGCGGGCTGCTGGCGATCTATCTGCTGCCCGTCATCTGGGACTTGGTGACCGACGGCGCCGCCCTCGGCCCGACGGCCGCGTTCGGCGCCATCGTCCTCGTCCTCATAGCGGCCTCGGTGGGCCAGGGACTCACCACCCACCTCGGCAACCAACTGCGGCAGTACATCACCTGGTCGCCCGCCCGCTCCCTCGACGCCACCGGCGGCGCGCTGGTCAACGTCGTGGCGCTGCTCCTCGTCGCCTGGCTGCTCGGTACGGCGCTGGCGTCGACGACGCTGCCGACCGTCGCCCGCGAGGTGCGCGCGTCGAAGGTGCTGGGCGGCGTGGCCGAAGTGATGCCGAAGAGCGCCGACACCTGGTTCGGCGAGTTCTCTTCCGTGCTGTCGGAGAACCGCTTCCCGCAGGTCTTCGCGCCGTTCCAGAGCGAGCAGATCACCGACGTCCCGGCGCCCGACCCCGCGCTGGTCGGCAGCCCGGTGGTCGAGCAGGCCCGGAAGAGCATCGTCAAGGTCGTCGGCACGGCCCAGTCCTGCGGCAAGGTGCTGGAGGGCACCGGGTTCGTCTTCGCGCCGCAGCGCGTGATGACCAACGCCCACGTCGTCGGCGGCGTCGACGAGCCCACCGTGCAGATCGGCGGCGAGGGCCGGCTCTACGACGGCGAGGTCGTGCTCTACGACTGGGAGCGGGACATCGCCGTGCTGGAGGTCCCCGAGCTGGACGCCCCCGCGCTGCCGTTCGACCAGAACGACGCAGTCCGCGGCGACGACGCCATCGTCGCCGGCTTCCCGGAGAACGGCGGCTTCGACGTACGGGCGGCGCGCGTGCGCGACCGTATAACGGCCAACGGCCCGGACATCTACCGCCGCGGCACCGTCAACCGCGACGTCCTCTCCCTCTTCACCCTCGTCCGCCAGGGCAACTCCGGCGGCCCGCTGCTGACTCCCGAAGGCGCCGTCGTGGGCGTCATCTTCGCCAGGTCCATGGACGACAAGGACACCGGCTACGCGCTGACGGTCGACGAGGTCCGCGACGACATAGAGCGCGGGCGCACGGCGTCGCAGCGCGTGGACAGCGACAGTTGCGCGATGTGAGCCGCCGAGGGGCCTGAGGGCCGAGCGCCCGGAATCCTGGTCAAGATCCGGACCGGGCCGAGCCGCTCAGTGCGCGCGCCGCAATCGGGCGCTCATCCAGCGGGCCCGGCGGCGGAGAATGTGCGGGATCCCCAGACGGAGGTCCACTTCGCGATGCGCCGAGGCGCCCCGGAGCGGTCTGGCGTCCGGTGCGGTGGCGCGGTGGGTTCCTACGTCGTTGTAGTCATGCGTCCAACCCATACCCCGGATCCTCCCCCCACCGGGCGGCCGGTAATCGCCCTTTCCCGGGCCCATCGGCCTATGCAGGGTGCAATTGACGTGTCCCGTTCCAGCGTCGCCGGCGCGAGGGCCGGGTGGCCGCGGTGGCGGAGGGTGTCGTACGGGCGGTGGACCGGCCGGTGAGCTGCGGGGTTCAGCGGTCGGGCTCGGGATCCCGTAGCCAGTTGACGAGTTCGGTGGTGAACGCGACCGGGTCCTCCTCGTGCGGGAAGTGCCCGAGACCGTCGAAAAGGCGCCACCGGTAGGGCGCTTCCACGTACGCCACCGATCCCGCCGCGCTGCGCGTGCGCATCACCGGATCGAGGGACCCGTGCAGATGCAGCACCGGGACCCGCACCGGCAGCTTCATCCGGCGGTAGAACTGTATACCGTCGGGTCGGCCCAGCGACCGGACGAGCCAACGGTACGGCTCCACCGAGCAGTGCGCCGTCGAGGGCACGGTCATCGCGCGCCGGTAGACCTCCAGCGCCTTGTCGTCCGGCTGCCGCGGCCCCGACCAGTCGCGGATCAGCCGGCCGACCAACGCGGCGTCGCCGGCGACGAGTTGCCGCTCGGGCAGCCAGGGGCGCTGGGCGCTCCAGACGAAGGAGCCCGCGGCGCTCTGCCGCGGGTCGGTGAGCATCGCGGAGCGCCAGCGGCGCGGATGCGGCATCGAGGCGACGGTCAGCCGGCGGATCAGCTTGGGCCGCATCACGGCCGCGGTCCAGGCGAGATAGCCGCCGAGGTCGTGGCCGACGAGCGCGGCGTCCGGCTCGCCGAGGGAGCGGATCACGCCGGTGACGTCGAGGGCGAGGTTCGCGGGGTCGTAGCCGCGGGGCGTACGGTCGCTGCCGCCGACGCCCCGCAGGTCCATCGCCACCGCGCGGTAGCCGGCCTCGGCGAGCGCGGGCAGTTGATGCCGCCAGGTCCACCAGAACTGCGGAAACCCGTGCAGCAGCAGCACCAGCGGCCCTTCACCCATCTCCACGATGTGGAAGCGGGCGCCGTTCGCCGCGACGTCCCTGTGGGTCCAGGGGCCTTCCAGGTGGACTGCCGGGTCGACTGGCGACGGTGCCGTCATGACTCCGAGCGTGCCACGCCGGCAGCCGGCTTGCGTCGGTCCGCCGGATGACTTCGGCCGCGCAGGGAGTCGGAGATGACGGTGGCGGTCTCCTTGGTGGAGTTCATCGCACGCTCGGGCTTGCGCATCTGGCGCATCTTGGCGATGCCCCAGAGGGCGGTGAGCGCGCCGAGGAGCACGTGGACGCCGAAGACGATGAGGAACGACCAGGCGAGGTGGAGGCCGAGGGCGTGCAGCCCGTACGCGGCGGCGAAGCTGAGCACCGGGATGCCGAAGAGGACGAGGACGGCGGCGATGCCGAGGGCGGTGCCGCCGGCGCCGGCCCGCTTGAAGTCCTCCCGGGTCTCGGCCTTGAGCAGGGCGATCTCGTCGTGGACCAGCGCACTCAGATCGGTGGTGGCGGTCGAGACGAGCTGCCCGAGGCTCTGCTGCGTGTCGAGGTGGGCGTCGGCGTCCGGGTAGGGGCCCGCGCCGTCCTTCGCCGTGCCGGCCTTCGTCGTCGTGACTTTCGCCGTGGTGCTCGCGTCCGCGGCCGTCCGGCTTCCTGCCGCACCGTTACCGGCTGCGCTCATCGTCCGTCCCTTCGCCGCCTGAAGTCACATCATGCCCGACGGTCACCCTGCTCGCCGGGCGGGTGCCGCATTTCGGCACGCCTCCGGTGTTCCGCGGCCTTTGCCTCGTGGATCGCGGCCATCCGGAGGTGGTACTCCGAATCATCCTGCTGGTACATGTCCGGGATGCCGTCCATGTCCTCGTCGCGCTCGTCCTCCTCGGCGATCGCCTTATAGCGATTGTCGCGGATCTTGAGCATCACGCACGCGAGCACCGCGGCGATGAACGAGCCCGTCAGGACCGCGGCCTTGGTCTCCTCGGCGAGGCCGGCGTCGTCGGTGAAGGCCAGCTCGCTGATGAGAAGCGAGACGGTGAAGCCGATACCGGCCAGTGTCGCGACGGCGAACACGTCGGGCCATCTCAGCACCGGGTTCAGCTCCGCCCGGGTGAACCGGGCGGCGAGCCAGGAGCCGAGTGAGATGCCGAGGACCTTGCCGAGGACGAGGCCGAGCACGACGCCGAGGGGCTCGGGGTCGGTGAACACGCCGCCCATCGAGTCGGCGTTCACGGCCACGCCCGCGGCGAAGAAGGCGAAGACGGGCACGGCGAGTCCGGCGGACAGCGGGCGCATCTGGTGCTCGATGCGCTCGCCCGGCGACTGCTCTTCGCCCGGTCGGGTGGTGACGCGCAGCATCAGGCCCATGGCGACGCCCGCGATGGTGGCGTGCACGCCGCTGGCGTGCATGAGCGCCCAGATGACGAGGGCCAGCGGCAGGTACACGTACCAGCCGCGTACGTCGCGACGCTGGAGGAACCAGAAGAGGACGAGGCCGCCGAGGGCGAAACCGAGGGCGACGAGGTTGATGCCGGCGGTGTAGAAGATCGCGATGATCAGGATCGCGAAGAGGTCGTCCACGACGGCCAGCGTCAGCAGGAAGGCGCGCAGCGCGGAGGGGAGGTTGCTGCCGATGACCGCCAGCACGGCGAGGGCGAACGCGATGTCGGTGGCGGTGGGGATGGCCCAGCCGCCGAGGTCGCCGCGGCCCGCGTTGACGGCGACGTAGAAGAGGGCAGGGGCGGCCATCCCGCAGAGTGCGGCGACGATCGGCAGCGCGGCCGCCCGCGGGTCCTTCAGCTCGCCGTCGACCAGCTCGCGCTTGAGCTCGACGCCGACGACGAAGAAGAAGATCGTCAGCAGCCCGTCCTTGGCCCAGTGGGCGAGGTCGAGGCGGAGGTCGAGCGCGGAGGGGCCGAAGGTGAAGCCTTTGATGTCCTCGTACGTCCCGCTCAGCGCGCTGTTCGCGAAGATGAGGGCGATGACGGCCGCGGCCAGCAGGATCAGTCCGCCGACGGTCTCGGTGCGCAGGGCCTCGGTGAGGAACTTGCTCTCTTTGAGGGACGGTCTGCGCAGGAACTGGGACGGCTGCGGGCGCTGGGGCGCGGTCACGACGAGGACTCCCGGGCGGTGGACGGCAGATACACGAGTGCTGTGTGCCGACCAGACTTCCCGGCGCGCCTCAGGGTGTTATCGCTCTCTTCACGTGTCTCCGCCACCCTACAGGTCGACACCGGCCGATCAAGCTGGGGTCAGATTACGGGCCAAAGGGGAGATACGGCGCGGCGAGGTCGCCGGCGGCGGGGGTGTCCCCCACCGCCGGCACCGCTCACCGCGCGCCCGGTCTCAGTCCTCCGAGGCCGCGCTCGGCAGCTTGGCCTGGATGAGGTCCATGACCGAGGTGTCCGTCAGCGTCGTGACGTCACCCATCTCGCGGTTCTCCGCGACGTCCCGCAGCAGCCGGCGCATGATCTTGCCGGAGCGGGTCTTGGGCAGCTCCGCGACCGGCAGGATCCGCTTGGGCTTGGCGATCGGGCCCAGGGCCTTCGCCACATGCGCCCGCAACTCCTCCACCAGCCCGTCGGCCTCTTCCGCGCCGCCGCGCAGGATCACGAAGGCGCAGATGGCCTGCGTGGTCTGCGGGTCGGTGGCGCCGACGACCGCGGCCTCGGCGACCTTGGGGTGCGAGACGAGGGCGGACTCCACCTCGGTGGTGGAGATGTTGTGCCCGGAGACGAGCATGACGTCGTCCACCCGGCCCAGCAGCCAGATGTCGCCGTCGTCGTCCTTCTTCGCGCCGTCACCCGCGAAGTACCGGCCCTCGAAACGGGACCAGTACGTGTCCTTGTAGCGCTGGTCGTCGCCCCAGATCGTGCGCAGCATCGACGGCCACGGCTCCGTGAGCACCAGATAGCCGCCCGAGCCGTCCGGCACCTCGCGCGCCTCGTCGTCCACGACGGTGGCCTCGATGCCGGGCAGCGGCACCTGCGCCGAGCCGGGCTTGGTGCTCGTCACCCCGGGCAGCGGGCTGATCATCATGCCGCCCGTCTCGGTCTGCCACCAGGTGTCCACCACCGGCGTGCGGCCGGCACCGATGTGGTCCCGGTACCAGATCCACGCCTCGGGGTTGATCGGCTCGCCGACCGAGCCGAGCACCCGCAGGCTGCTCAGGTCGAACTTGGCCGGGATCTCGTCGCCCCACTTCATACAGGCGCGGATCGCGGTGGGCGCGGTGTAGAAGATCGAGACCTTGTACTTCTGGATGACCTCCCACCAGCGGCCCTGGTGCGGGGTGTCGGGCGTGCCCTCGTAGAGCACCTGGGTGGCGCCGTTGGAGAGCGGGCCGTACACGATGTACGAGTGGCCGGTGACCCAGCCGACGTCGGCCGTGCACCAGAACACGTCGGTCTCGGGCTTGAGGTCGAAGACCGCGTGGTGGGTGTAGGACACCTGGGTGAGGTAGCCACCGGTGGTGTGCAGGATGCCCTTGGGCTTACCCGTCGTGCCCGAGGTGTAGAGGATGAAGAGCGGGTGCTCCGCGGGGAACGCCTCGGGGGCGTGCGTGTCCTCCTGCCGGTCCACGACGTCGTGCCACCACACGTCGCGGCCCTCGGTCCAGGCCACGTCCTGGCCCGTACGCCGCACCACCAGGACGTTGCGCACCCGGTCGGTGCGCTCCACGGCCTCGTCCACCGCGGGCTTGAGCGCGGACGGCTTGCCGCGCCGGTACCCTCCGTCGGCGGTGATGACCACGCGCGCGTCCGCGTCCGCGATCCGGGTGGCGAGCGCGTCGGCGGAGAAGCCGCCGAAGACCACCGAGTGCGGTGCGCCGACGCGGGCGCAGGCCAGCATGGCGACGACGGTCTCCGGGATCATCGGCATGTAGATGGCGACCCGGTCGCCGGTCTGCACGCCCAGCTCCGCCAGTGCGTTGGCCGCCTTGGAGACCTCCCGCTGCAGCTCGGCGTAGGTGATCGAGCGGGAGTCGCCCGGCTCGCCCTCGAAGTGGAGCGCCACGCGGTCGCCGAGGCCGGCCTCGACGTGCCGGTCCACGCAGTTGTACGCCACGTTGAGCGAGCCGTCCTCGAACCACTTCGCGAACGGCGGGTTCGACCAGTCGAGCGTCTTGGTGGGCTCGGTGGCCCAACTGAGCCTCCGGGCCTGCTCCGCCCAGAAGCCCAGCCGGTCCGCACGTGCCTGCTCGTACGCCTCCGCCGTGACGTTCGCGTGCGCGGCCAGCTCGGCTGGCGGCTCGAACCGGCGCTCCTCCTTGAGCAGGTTGGCCAGGCTTTCGTTGCTCACGACATCTCCCTTTCCAGGATGTCCGCCTCAGTCCCGGGCCTAGCTCATCAGGCGTGGGGAGGGCGTGACAAGGGCCTGGGGATAAATTGGTTTAGACCTGTGGGTATCCGCAGGCGCCGTGTGCTATCGGACATCGGCGGCAGCATGTTCCGGCAGACCGGCGGGTCCGGGGCGTACGGCCGTGAAGTCGCCCTGCGTCCCCAGCACGTAAGTCTGCGCCTCGCCGACGTGGAAGTACATGCCGTGCAGGCTCAACGTGCCGTCAGCCAGCCGGCGGCGTACACACGGGTGCCGGCGCAGATGGTCCAACTGCTGCGCCACGTTGGCCAGGCTCACCCGCTCGGCGTCGTCCGCGTACGGCCGGCAGGCGATCCGGGGGCCGTCGGCCCGGGCCCGCGCCAGGCTGGGCAGCCCGTGCCGCAGCCAGCGCCGCAGCGGCGTGGGCGGCACGTCGGCGGCCTCGCCGGTGTCTCCGTGAGCCGCCTCCTCGTCGAGCAGCGCCTGCATCGCACCGCAGCCGGAATGCCCGCACACCGTGATCGACTCGACCCGCAGCACCTCGACGGCGAACTCGATCGCCGCCGCGACGGAGTCGTCGGGCAGGACGGCGGCTGCGGCACTCTCCCTCCGGGCGCCCGTCCCGCCGTCCGCGTCGCCCGCCGAGTCCGCACCGTCCCCGGGTCCGTCCGGCAGCGGCACCAGGTTCCCCACGTTCCGTACCGTGAACAGATCGCCCGGGCCGCTCGACGTGATCATGCTGGTGACCACCCGGGAGTCCGCGCACGTCAGAAAGAGCTGGGTGGGCCGCTGCCCCTCGCGGGCCAGCCGCGCCAGCTCCTCGCGTACCCGCGGCGCGGTGTTGCGCTGGAAGTTGCTGATCCCGCTGAGCAGCCGGTGCGCCGGGGTGGGACGTTCCGGTGTGGAGACACAGCAGTGGTTGCGCCACGGCGTCCACGGGTGGCAGTGGTGCGCCGCGGCCGGCTCGGCGATGCGCCGGCCCGTGGCGGAGGTCAGCTCCGCGACGCCGCCGTGCGCGACGTGCGCCTGGCGCCACTCCTGCAGCGTCTCGAACGCGGCGTGGTCCATGAACGACCCGGTCAGCTCCACCTCCGCCGTCGTGCCCCGCGGCACCTGCGCGAGCACCCGGCTCAGCCGCGGGACGGCAAGGAAGGTGAGCTGCCCGCGCACCCGCACGAGGTACGTGACCTCCGGCGCCTCCCGGGTCCCGCCGTCCGGTGCCGCACCCCCGTCGCGCCGCTCCAGCGTGACCCGCGTACGGGAGAGCCTGTGCAGCGACACCGCCACCGCCACCGCGATCCCCACGGCGACGCCCTCCAGGACGCCCAGCAGCACGACGCCGGCCACGGTCGCCGCGTACACGAGGATCTCCCGGTGCCGTCGCACCGACCGTACGTGGCTGATCTTCACCATCTGGATGCCGACCACCATCACCAGCGCTCCCAGCGCCGCCAACGGGATCAGCTCCAGCATCCCCACCAGCAGGAGCGACGCCAGCACCACCCACACGCCGTGCAGCACGGCGGACCTGCGACTGACCGCCCCCGCCGCGACGTTCGCCGAACTGCGCACGGCGACACCGGTGACGGGCAGTCCGCCGAGCAGCCCGGCGACGAAGTTGCCGGCGCCCTGGGCGCGCAGTTCCCGGTCGAGGTCGGCGCGCGGTACGGGGCGCTCGTCGCCGCGTGCCACCGCCAGCTTGTCGACCGCCACCGCGGACAGCAGAGACTCCACGCTGGCCACGAGCGTGATCGTCAGTACTGCGGCCACCAGCCCCAGCGCCGGCCCGTCCGGCATCCCCGCGAGCGCGTGACTGCTCCAGGACGGCAGGTCGACGCGCGACAGCCGCAGCCCGGTGAAGGAGGCGAAGGCGGTCGCGAGCACGATGGCTGCCAACGCCCCCGGCACGTACCGCAGCGGGCCGGCGCCCCGCCCGCGCAGCCACGGCCAGCCCAGTAGCACGACGATGACGACGGCGCTCACCGACACGGCACCCAGCTCCAGGTCGGCGAACTGACCCGGCAGTGCCAGGGTGTTGTCGACCGGGGAGCTCTGCGGGCTGCCGCCGAGGACGATGTGCAACTGGGCCAGCGCGATGGTCGCGCCGATGCCCGCGAGCATGCCGTGCACGATGGCCGGGCTGACCGCCAGCGCCGACCGGGCCACCTTGAGCGAGCCGAGCACGAGCTGCGCGAGCCCGGCCAGGGCGGTGATGGCGCAGGTGGCGCGCCAGCCGTACTGCTGGATGAGGTCCGCCGTGACCACGGTCAGCCCGGCGGCGGGCCCGCTGACCTGCAGCGGCGCCCCGCCGATCAGGCCGACGACGATGCCGCCCACGGCCGCGGACAGCAGCCCGGCCTGGAGCGGGGCGCCGGTCGCGAGCGCGATGCCCAGGGAGAGCGGCAGCGCGATGAGGAAGACGGTCACGGACGCGGAGAGGTCCGCGACGAAGGGCCGCCGGTGGGCGGTGTGTTCGGGGGGAGCGGCGGGGCCGGGGACCGCGGCGTGCTCGGCGGGCTTCGCGGGTCCGGGGTCTGCCGTGTGTTCCGGGTCGTGTTCCGTTCGGGAGTCCGGGTCATGTTCCGGATCCTTCGCGCGCTCGGCGGAAGGGCTTCCCAGGGGCGTCGGGCGTCCTGCGGGCATGTGGCGTCTCCTCGAGGTGGAGGGGGCGTCGTGCAGCACGGGCACACGGGTTACGTCACGCAGTGTGACGGTTCGGTGACCCTCAAGGGCAAGTAAATGAATCGTAATGCCACGTAAAGAGTCCGCGAAGCGTTTTACGCCGCTCGGACCACTTCTCCCATCCATCGAGTGAATACAGAGAGATAATCTGAATTCCCGGTTATCCCTCTTTCCGAGCGTGCGGCAGAAATCGCGCGTGTATTCGGCCATTCGAGTCAGCGCGTCCCAGGCGACGCCAGGAAGAGGTGAGAGCTTTGTCCGGAACATGGCGGGCGACCGTGGGAATCTGCGGCGTCCTCGCACTGGGGGGAGTGGCGGTCGCGGGTTGTTCTCCCGGGGCCGGATCGGACGGCGATCCGCAGCGCTCGGGGAGCGGCGGCACGACGGACGGCAAGGGCCGGCCGATGAAGCTCATCGGCGACGGCTCCACCGCCTACACCGGCAGCCAGCCCAACCAGCCCGAGGTCAGCCGGATGTCGGCCGGCACCAAGCCGCCGCAGTTCGTCGTCTTCTCCTGGGACGGCGCCGGCGAGGACGGCCAGCGGCTTTTCTCCCACTTCCGCAAGGTGGCGCGGGAGAACGACGCGGCGATGACGTACTTCCTCAGCGGCGTCTATGTCCTGCCGCGGGACAAACGCATGGAGTACGCGCCCCCCGGCCACGCCCGCGGCGCCTCCGACATCGGCTACCTGGACGAGGAGGAGGTCGGCGCCACCCTGAAGCAGGTACGCGGCGCGTGGCTGGAGGGCAGCGAGATCGGCACCCACTTCAACGGCCACTTCTGCGGCCGTACGGGCGTCGCGAGCTGGTCGAAGGAGGACTGGAAGAGCGAGATCGCGCAGGCCAAGCAGTTCGTGCAGCGCTGGAAGACGAACACCGGCCGGAAGAAGGCGGATCCGCTTCCCTTCGACTACGACAAGGAGCTGGTCGGCGGTCGCGCCCCCTGCCTGGAGGGGCAGAAGAACCTCATGAAGGCGTCGAAGGAGATGGGTTTCCGCTATGACACCAGCGGTGTCAGCAGCCAGGTGTGGCCCCGGAAGAAGGAGGGCATCTGGGACCTGTCGTTGCAGGAGGTCCCGTTCCCCGGCCGCTCCTTCGAAGTCGTGAGCATGGACTACAACTTCATGGCCAACCAGTCGGGCACCGCCTATGCGCCCGCCGCCCAGCACGCGGCCTTCGAACGGCAGATGCGCGAGGGACTACTGGCCGGTTTCGAGCGCGCGTACACGACCAACCGTGCGCCCCTCGTCATCGGAAACCACTTCGAGAGCTGGAACGGCGGCGCGTACATGCGGGCCGTAGAGGACACCATCAAGACCGTCTGCCCCAAGAAGGACGTGCACTGCGTCTCCTTCCGGCAGTTGGTGGACTGGCTGGACGCCCAGGACCCGGCGGCGCTCGCGAAGCTGCGCACGCTGGAGGTGGGCGAGCAGCCCGCGAAGGGCTGGGAGAAGTTCCTGGCGAAGACGCCCGCGCGGGGGAGCGCGCAGCGCGCCGAGCCGGCGGGGTCCGGGCGGAAGGACCACGCCGGCGACGCGGACGCCAAGGGGGATCAGGCGGGCTGAGGGGCCGCGGCCGCGCCCCGTACGGCCGGCAGGGGCTCCGGGGGCACGGTCTCTCCCAGGACGAAGCCGGGGTCGATCTGGTCCCTCAGATCGGCCCCCGTCTTCGCATTGCCCCAGCTCTCCGCGTTCTTGCGGTGGAAGTGGACCATCTGGTCGGTGTAACGGGCCCAGTCGCGTCGCTCATACGACGCGTCCACGGCCCCGTACAACTCCCGCAGCACCTGCGCCGCGGGCTCCTCCAGCAGCGCGAACGCCGGCGGGCGGCCCTTCTCCATCGACCGCACCCAGTCGGAGTGGGGAAACGCGGCCAGCAGGTCAGCGCCCACCTCCGCGCGCAGGAACTCCAGGTCCTCCGGGCCCTGGACCTTGTTGCCGACGACGCGCAGCGCCACGTCGAAGTCGCGGGCGTAGTCCTTGTACTGGCGGTAGACGGAGACGCCCTTGCGGGTCGGCTCGGCAACGAGGAACGTCATGTCGAAGCGCGTGAACATGCCGGAGGCGAAGGAGTCGCTGCCCGCCGTCATGTCGACGACGACGTACTCCTCGCGCCCGTCGACCAGGTGGTTGAGGCACATCTCCACGGCACCGGTCTTGGAGTGATAACAGGCGACGCCGAGGTCGGCCTCGGTGAACGGGCCGGTGACCATGAGGCGTACGGGGCCGTTGTCCAACTGCACGGGGCGGGCGCAGGCGGCGTACACCGGATTGTCGCCGGTGACCGTGAGCAGGCGGGAACCCGTGCCCGGGGGTGTCGTCTTGATCATGCCGGCGGCATCCGCGATCCGCGGGTTGGCGCCGCGCAGGTGCTCCTTGATGAGCGGGAGGTGGGCGCCGAGAGCGGGCAGCCGGGCGGCTTCCTCCTCGTCGAGCCCGAGGGCGGCACCCAGATGCTGGTTGATATCCGCGTCGACGGCGAGCACGGGGCGGCCGGTGCCCGCGAGATGCCGGACGAAGAGGGACGACAGGGTGGTCTTGCCGCTGCCGCCCTTTCCCACGAAAGCGATCTTCATGTTCAGAAACGGTAGCGGGATCTTGGCCCGGGGTCACGGAAAGGGGTGGACAAGTCCACCCCATCGGGTTGCGTAGTCTCGTACGCATGACGAGCGTGACCGACCCGCTGGCGGCCCTGAGCACCCTCCCGGGAGTCGAGGAGGCGGTGTCCTCTGTAAGGAGGGCGGTCGATCGCGTCTACGGGCACCGGGTCATGCGGCGGCGCAGCAACGAGGTGTCGGCCGAGGCGGCGCTGCGCGGCGCGCGCGCCTCGGCGGCGCTGTCGGGTGCGGACTGGGCGCTGGAGGAGGTACGGCGGCGCAGCGACTTCTCGGGCGAGGGGGAGCCGCGGACCGTGGGCGGTGCGCTGCGGGCGAACGCGGAGGCGGGACAACTGCTGAGCACCTGGCGGCAGTCGCCGATGCAGGTGCTGGCGCGGCTGCATGTGATGGCGTCGGGCGGTGCGGGGGATTCCGCGGGCGGGGACGCCGGCGAGGCGGTGGGACGGCCGCGGCTGGCGGGCGAGAGCGTCTCGGAGCCGGGTGCGGCGCTGCCGTCGCCGCTGCCGGCCGCCGAGGAGGCCGCGGCGCGGCTCGATGCGCTGGCGGCCCTGGTGGTCGCGGGCTCGTCCGCTCCGGCACTGGTCATGGCGGCGGTGGTGCACGGCGAGTTGCTGACGCTGCGCCCGTTCCGTACAGGCAACGGGCTGGTCGCGCGGGCCGCCGAGCGGGTCGTGCTCGTCGGCAGCGGGCTGGACCCCAAGGCGGTCTGCCCGGCCGAGGTGGGGCACGCGGAGCAGGGGCTCGGGGCGTACGAGACGGCGCTCGCGGGCTACGCGAGCGGGACTCCGGAGGGCGTCGGGGGATGGATCGCCCACTGCGGCAGGGCGGTCGAGTTGGGTGCGCGGGAGAGCACGGCGGTGTGCGAGGCGCTGCAGCGGGGCGCGGCGTAGGCACACGCGAGGCGTCTTCGGGCCCGTTGGCACAGAGTCGCGGCGGCACCCTGGGGCGCCGCCGCTGTCTCATGTCGGCCGGGGTACCAGTGCGTGCAGAGTTCTTTGCCCATCAGGCCCGGCACCCGTCCGTTGCCTGGTGTGGCGGTCCCTATTCGAGGGATCGGCGTCGCGTGGGTTCCCGACTTCCATGTGCGGTCCGCGGGGCCGTTGTTGCTGAGGATCCTCCTCGGATGCCCTGGCTCTCACGGGCCGCAATTCCTTTGTACTCCTGTCCGCGGTGAGAGGGAAGCCCAGCGCTCGGATATTTACTTTCACCTGCAAAGGTTGCCAAAGGTTAAATATCGGGCGAACCGGGAAATGTGCAGGTCAAGGCGGGTTTATGGCGCCTCAGGCGGCCTGGAGGCGGCGGCGGTACGCGTACCAGACGACCCCCGCCGCGGTCGCCGCCGCCAGCCCCGCGGCGGCCGCGGCCAGCACCGGCCGGGAGGGCAGTGAAAACTGCGGCAGCCGCTGCTTCAGCCGTACGGGATGCGCGAACGACAGCACCGGCCAGTCGCGCTGCTCCGCCTCGCGGCGCAGCGCGCGGTCGGGATTGACGGCGTAGGGGTGGCCGACGGTCTCCAGGAGGGGCACGTCCGTGATCGAGTCGCTGTACGCGTACGAGCGCGCGAGGTCGTATCCCTCGGCTTCGGCCAGCTCCCGTACGGCCTCCGCTTTGGCGGGCCCGTAGGCGTAGTAGTCGATCTCGCCGGTGTAGCGCCCGTGCTCGACGACCATGCGGGTGGCGATCGTGCGGTCCGCGCCGAGCAACTCGCCGATGGGCTCGACGACCTCGGCGCCCGAGCTGCTGACGATCACGACGTCGCGGCCGGCGAGGTGGTGGTCCTCGATGAGGGAGGCGGCCTCGTCGTAGATGATCGGGTCGATGAGGTCGTGGAGGGTCTCGGCCACGATGTCGCTCACCTGGGCCACGTTCCAGCCGCGGCAGAGGTTGGAGAGGTAGGCGCGCATGCGCTCCGTCTGCTCGTGGTCGGCACCGCCCAGGAGGTAGATGAACTGCGAGTAGGCGGATCGGAGCACCGCCCTCCGGTTGATCAGTCCACCGTGGTAGAAGGACCGGCTGAAGGTCAGCGTGCTCGACTTCGCAATGACCGTCTTGTCCAGATCGAAGAAGGCGGCCGTCCTGGGCAGCGAGTGGTTTTCCACGAGTGCGAGCATAGGCGCCCACCATTCGGCGTAAGGTGTGGCGCGTGGGTTTGCCTGAGAAGGCTCTCGGGTACACCATGGAAGTCACGGATCGTTCGCGACCGTGCTAACCCGGACCGGCTCCTCCCCCCCCGAGTCGGCCGTGGGGACGACCCCCGCTCTCCCCCCCGGCGGGGGTCGTCGCATGTCCGGACTCCGGTTTTTTCGATTTTTCTCCGCCGGCGTCGGACCTTCTTCCGCTCTTCCGGTCGCTCCTTGCTTCGGGCAGCCGTTCGGGCCGTCTTCATCGCCGTCGTGGAAGTAGACGCATCACCGTGGGTAACCGTTGCCCTCGATCGGCACGCTCCTCCGAACGGGTGACGGAGTTGTCCACAACTGGCGGGTTATCCCCAGATCCTGACCAAGATCCACGAGGAGTGGGGTGCCGAGGGCACGGTGGGGTCGGAAGCGGGCCGGATGCCGTCGCGGAGGGCGGCGGCGCGGGCCTAGGCGGACGGCGTGCCGGGTGGCGCGGCGGGTGAAGCGGGGGAGACGGCGTGATGGGCCGGGTATGGAGTGGTGGGCTGCGGGACGGCGGCCTGGGGGACCGTGGATTGCCGGGCGGCGGTCGGCTGCGGGGCGTATGGGCCGGGCGTGGCGGCGGGCCCGCCGGGGGCGGTGCCGACGAGGGGTCCGGCGCCCCGGGCACCGGCGGGCGGCCGTTGGTCGTCACGGAGGACGAAGACCTTCTGGACGACCTGCTGCGCCTCTGTGCCGCGGCGGGTACGCAGGCGGAGGTGGCCCACGCGCCGGGGCGGCAGGACTGGGCCGCGGCGCCGCTGGTGCTGGTCGGGGACGACAGCGCCGGGCGGCTGGTGGAAGGGCGGGCCCGCCGGGACGGGGTGGTGCTCGTCGGCCGGGATCAGGACGACCCCGGGGTGTGGGAGCGGGCGGTCGGGATCGGGGCGGAGCAGGTGGTCGTGCTGCCGGACGGGGAGACGGCGCTGGTCGACCGGATCGCCGACGCCGCGGAGGGAGTCGGCGCGCAGGCCCGCACGGTCGGCGTCGTCGGCGGCCGCGGCGGCGCCGGGGCGTCCACGCTGGCCTGCGCGCTTGCGGTGACGGCGGCGCGGGCCGGGCGGCGCACGGTGCTGGTCGACGCGGATCCGCTGGGCGGCGGGCTCGATGTGCTGCTCGGTGGCGAGGAGGCGGAGGGGCTGCGCTGGCCGGCCTTCGCGTCGTCGCGGGGACGGATCGGCGGAGCGGCGCTGGAGGAGTCGCTGCCGCGCCTTCACGACCTGCGGTTGCTGAGCTGGGACCGGGGCGGCGGCGAGGCGGGTTCGGTGCCGGTGACGCCGGAGGCGATGCGCTCGGTGCTGGCGGCGGCCCGCCGGCGGGGCGGGGTGGTCGTGGTCGACCTGCCGCGGCGGGTGGACGAGCCGGTGGCCGAGGCGCTGGCCCAGGTGGACGTGGGGCTGCTGGTGGTGCCGGCGGAGCTGCGCGCGGTCGCGGCGGCGCACCGGGTGGCGGATGCGGTGCGGATGGTGCTGGGCGATCTGCGGGTGGTGGTCCGTGGCCCGACGCGGGGCGGCCTGATGGCCGAGGACGTCGCCGAGTTGCTGCGCCTACCGCTGGCCGGCGAACTCCCGGCGGAGCCGGGCCTGCCGCAGGCCGCCGAGACCGGCGCCCCACCGCCGGGCACCCGGCCCCGTACCCCGCTGTCCCGGTTCTGCACGGACTTCTGGGCCCGCGCCCTGCCCGGCGCGAGCACGGAGGGGGCGGCGGCGTGAGGCGCACGGAGCAGGTGGCGGAGGAGCCGGTCACGGTATCGGGATGGACCTTGCCGCGATACCGCCGGGGCGGTGCGGAAGCGGCGGCAACCGCCGTGTCCCCTACGGGCCGTGCGGGCGATGGCGAGCCGGAGCCGGCCTTGCCGGAGTGCGGTCAGGACGCCCCGGGGCCGGCGGGCGCGGTTCTAGCGGCGCCTGGGCGCGAGGTGCGGCCGGGCTCGCTGCCGGCGGTGTACGGCTCGGGTCGCGAGGGATCGGCGGCGGCAACTGCTTCGGCTCGTACGGCTCGTGAGAGCGAGGCGCGGCCGGGGCCGACCCGGTGGGGATACGGCTCGCGCGGTCCGGCGCTCGTGGCTTCCGAGGGCAACGGCCCGCAGGAGGGCTGGAGTCCTGAATGTGCGGCCGCCGTTGCCGGGACGGATCACGTGGTTGTCCGCGATGCAGAACCGCACGGACCCGCACCGGAGTATGCGCGCTCGCTCCGGCGTCCCGGCGGCGGCGAGGGGGAAACCCCTGCTGTGTCGGGGCAGTTGGTGGAGGCCGTGCGTCGGCGGTTGGCGGAGAGCGGCGGGGAGCCGACGCCCGCCGGGGTGGCCGCCGCGCTGCGGCGGGAGGGCCGGCTGCTCGGCGACACCGAGGTGCTGGCCATCGTGGGCGCCCTGCGTTCGGAGATGGTCGGCAGCGGGCCGCTGGAGCCGCTGCTGGCCCAGCCGGACGTCACCGACGTGCTCGTCACCGCACCGGACGAGGTGTGGGTGGACCGGGGGTGCGGCCTGGAGCGGGTCGAGGTGCGGTTCGCGGACGCCGGTGCCGTACGGCGCCTGGCACAGCGCCTTGCCGCGGTCGCCGGGCGGCGGCTCGACGACGCCCGCCCCTGGGTCGACGCCCGGTTGCCCGACGGCACGCGGCTGCACGCGGTCCTGCCGCCGGTGGCCGTGGGTTCGGCCTGTCTGTCGCTGCGGGTGGTGCGGCGGCGGGCGTTCAGCCTCGACGAGCTGGCCGCCGCCGGCACGGTGCCGCCGGGCGGCGGGGGACTGTTGCGCGGACTCCTCGACGCCCGGCTGTCGTTCCTGGTGAGCGGCGGTACGGGCAGCGGTAAGACGACGTTGCTGAGTGCGCTGCTGTCGCTGGTGCGGCGGGACGAGCGGATCGTGCTGGCGGAGGAGTCGGCGGAGTTGCGACCGGATCACCCCCATGTCGTACGCCTCGAAGCCCGGCCCGCGAACCAGGAGGGTGTCGGCGAGGTGGCGTTGCAGGACCTCGTGCGGCAGGCACTGCGGATGCGTCCGGACCGGCTGGTCGTGGGCGAGGTGCGGGGCGGCGAGGTCGTCGACCTCCTTGCTGCCCTGAACACCGGCCACGAAGGCGGCTCGGGCACCGTCCATGCGAACGCGGCGGGTGACGTGCCCGCGCGGCTGGAGGCGCTGGGTGCCGTGGCGGGACTCGACCGGCCCGCTCTGCACAGCCAGTTGGCCGCGGGGGTGTCGGTGCTGCTGCATCTGGTGCGCGACCGGCGGGGGCGGCGGCGGATCGCGGAGGTGCACGTGCTGGAGCGGGACGGCGGCGGGCTGGTGACGGCGGTGCCCGCGGCGGTGTGGGCGCCTGACGGGTTCGCGCGGCGGGCGGGATGGCCGCGGCTGGAGCGGCTGTTGGCGCGGGGCGGGGGTGCGGTGTGAGCGGGCAGGCCACGGCGGTGGCGCCGGTGTGCGGGGCGGCGTTGTGCGCGGGGGCGGCCGTGGTGCTGGCCGGCGGGCGGAGGCCCGCGCTGCGCCGGGCTCGGGCGTTGCTGGGGTCGCCGGACAGCGCGGCGCGGCCGGGGCCCCGGCGGCGGGTGGCCGCGGTTGTACGGACATGGGGCGGGCGGCGCGAGTGGTGGTGCCTGCCGGCCGGCGGTGCGGTGGCGCTGCTGGGTGCGTCGTGGCTGCCGTTGCTCGCGGGGGTGGTGGCGGTGCCGCTCGTCCGGCGGATGCGCGGCCGGGAGCGGCGCGCTGCGGAGGCGGTCCGGGCGGCGGCGGTGATCGAGCTGTGCGCGGCGGTGGCGGGCGGTCTGCGGGCCGGGCGGCAGCCGGCCGAGGCGCTGCTCGCCGCGGCGCCCGGTGGCCCCGCGGGCGGTCCGGAGGTGCTGGCCGCCGCGCGGTTCGGCGGCGACGTGCCGGGCGCGCTGCGGTCGGCGGCCGGTGTCCCCGGGGCGCAGGGGCTGGCGGGCGTCGCCGCGTGCTGGCAGGTGGCCGCGGGCGGCGGCGCCGGACTCGCGGACGGGCTGGACCGGGTGGCGGCGGCGCTGCGCGCGGAGCGGGACGAACGGGATGAGTTGCAGGCCCAGTTGGCGGGCCCGCGGGCGACGGCGCTGCTGCTGGCCCTGCTGCCCGGCTTCGGGCTGCTGATGGGTTCGGCGCTCGGCGCCGCGCCGCTGCGGGTGCTGCTGCACACGCCCGCGGGGCTGGTCTGCCTGGTGGCGGGCGGTCTGCTGGAGTGGGCGGGGCTGGCCTGGGTGGGCCGGATCGTGCGAGGTGCGCATGCGGGCTGAGTTCATCCACAGCCTGTGGACAATGTTTTCCGTGCTGGCAGCCGCGTACTGCGCGGCGGACGCGGCCCTCGTGTCCTGGCGCGCACGCTGCTCGCGACGCCGGCTCCCCATCGTGATGGGCCCCGTGGCACCGCCCGTACGCCCGGAGCCGCCCGTACGCCCGGAGCCGCCCGGTCGGCGGCTCGACGCCGGGGGGCAGAGGGCCGCGGTGCGCCTCCGGGGGGCGGTGGTGCGGTGGGGGCCGGGGCTGCTCGCGGGGGCCGCGGTGCTCATCTTCGTCGGCGGGGCGGTCGGCGCGGTGGCGGGACTCGCCGCCGCGTACGGCATACGGCGGTGGCAGCGCCGCACGGCCACCGTCGCACGCCGCGACGCCGGCATACGGACCGCCCCCGACCTCGCCCTGGCCGCCGACCTCCTCGCCGCCTGCCTCGCGGCCGGCGCGGGCCCGCGGGAGGCCGCCGCGGAGGTGGGCCGCTCGCTGGGCGGCCCGGTCGGCTCACGGCTGGCGCAGGGCGCGGCGGAGCTACGCCTCGGCGCCGCCCCGCGCGCGGCCTGGGCGCCTCTCGCGGAACTCCCGGGCGCGGCACGGCTGGCCGGCTGGCTGGAGCAGGCGGACCACACGGGCGTACCGGTGGTCGACGCGGTCTCCCGGCTGGCCGCCGGGTGCCGGGCGGAGGAGACACGCGCCGCCGCGGCCCGCGCCCGCCGGGCGGGCGTCAAGGTGGCGGGCCCGCTGGGGCTGTGCTTCCTGCCCGCGTTCCTGGCGATCGGGGTGGCACCGGTGGTGATGGGCCTGGCGACGCAGTTGCTGGGCGGCAGTGGATGACGGACACGGAAACGGACACGGAGACACGGGGGTCGAGATGGCTGGCAGGTTCGTCCGAAGGGTGCGCGCGTGCGCGCGGAGGCTCGGCGGGGACGCGGGGATGACGACGTCCGAGTACGCGGTCGGCACGATCGCCGCGGTCGCGTTCGCGGCGATCTTGTACAAGGTGGTGACGAGCGATGCGGTCAGCGGTGCGCTGCAGGCGGTGGTGGAACGCGCGCTGGACGTCCCGTTCTGAGCCGGGCGACCCCGCGGCGCGGACGGACGCGGGGGTCGTCACCGCGGAGGCCGCGGTGGCCGTTCCGGCGCTTGTGTTCCTCGCCCTCGGGCTGGTCTGGGCGTTGATGGCCGCCGCCGCGCAGATCCAGTGCGTGGACGCCGCCCGCGCGGGGGCACGGGCCGCAGCCCGGGGTGAGCCCGCGGACGACGTACGCGGGGCGGCACTGGCGGCGGCCCCTCGCGGGGCGGACGTGGCGGTGGCGAGGGACGGCGATCTGGTGCGCGTACGGGTGCGGGCGGCGGCCCCCGGGCCGGGGTCGCTCTCCCTCGACCTCGGAGGGGAGGCGGTCGCCCTTGCGGAAGAGGCCGTTCGATGACCGGGGCGCGGCGACGGTGTGGTCGGCGCTGGCGTGCTTCGCACTGTGCGCGGTGTTCGCCGCCGCGCTGGCCCTCGGGCAGGCGGTGCACTCCCGCCACCGTGCCGGTGGGGCCGCCGACCTGGCGGCGCTGGCGGCGGCGGACCGGGCGCTGCTCGGCGAGGCGGCGGCCTGTGCCGCGGCCCGCCGGGTGGCGGCGGCGCAGGGGGCCCGCCTGCTGCGGTGCGCCGTGTCCGGGGAGGTCGCGGACGTGGTGGCGTCGGCGCGTACCGGCCGCTTCACCGCCGACGTCCGCTCCCGCGCCGGCCCGCCGTCCCCGTCCGAACCCGCGCCGGGCTTGCGGTAGAGCGCGCTCCAGCCTTCAGACTCCCGCTGGCAGACATACGAAAGGACTCCGCATGAAGTACCGCACGATCGGTGCCGATCCGCAGAACCGGCGCGAGGTCAGCGTGCTCAGCCTGGGGGCCATGCTGTTCGGCTCCCTGACCGACGAGGAGACCTCGTTCGCGATCCTCGACCGCTACGTCGAAGCCGGCGGCACCTTCGTCGACACCTCCGACAACTACGCGTTCTGGGCGGACGGTTCGCAGGGCGGCCAGAGCGAGAGCCTGCTCGGGCGGTGGCGGCGCAGCCGGGGGATCGGGGGCGAGGTGGTCATCGCGACCAAGCTCGGTGCCCGGCCGCTCGCTCCCGGCACCTCGTACGTCGACAACGCCGAGGGCCTGTCGGCGAAAGTGATCCGGCAGTCCGCCGAGGAGAGCCGGCAGCGGCTCGGGGTGGAGAAGCTGGACATCCTGTACGCGCACATCGACGACATGACCGTCCCGCAGGAGGAGACCGTCGAGGCGTTCGGGGCGCTCGTCGGGGAGGGCTCCGTCGGGCTGCTCGGCGTGAGCAACCAGTGGGTCTGGCGGGTGGAGCGGGCCCGTGCCCACGCGGCGGCCTCCGGCCTCGCCGGATACGAGCTGCTGCAGTACCACCACACCTACCTGCGCCGGCGCACCGACCGCCCCAGCGAACTCGACCCGGACGGGTCCCCGGGCGGCGTGGACGGGGCGATGCTCAGCTACCTGCGCCACAACCCCGGGCTCGCGCTCGTCGCGTACTCGCCGCTGCTCGCCGGCGGCTACGTCCGCGCGGACAAGCCGCTCGGACACGAGCTGGACCACCCGGGGACACCGGCACGGCTGGAGGCGCTGCGTGCGGTGGCGAAGGAGACCGGGGCGACGGTCAACCAGGTGGTGCTGTCCTGGCTCATAGGCGGCGAGGTGCCGGTGATACCGCTGGTCGGCGCCTCGTCCGTGGCGCAACTGGACGAGAGCCTGGCCGCGGTGGACCTGGAGCTGACGGAGGACCAGCGGGTCCGCCTCGACGCCGCCGGCTGAGTTTCGGCGGGGCGGGAGGCTGCCGCGTGCGGAGGCCGGACGGACGGGTCGCTTCGCTTCGGTTCGTCGTCGTCCGTCAGCCCTCGTGGGCGGCCTCGGTCGCCGGGGAGTCGGCGTGCCGCAGCAGCGTCGTCAGCAGGCGTACCGCCGCCGCCTTGTCCAGCGGGTCGTTCCCGTTGCCGCACTTCGGGGACTGGACGCAGGACGGGCAGCCGGTGTCGCACTCGCAGGCGGCGATGGCCGCGCGGGTGGCGCCGAGCCAGTCGTGGGCGACACCGAAGGCGCGTTCGGCGAAGCCCGCGCCGCCGGGGTGGCCGTCGTAGACGAAGACGGTCGGCAGCAGGGTGTCCCCGTGCAGGGATACGGAGACGCCGCCGATGTCCCAGCGGTCGCACGTGGCGAAGAGCGGCAGCATGCCGATGGCGGCGTGCTCCGCCGCGTGCAGGGCGCCGCCCAACTGGTCCTGGGCGATGTCCGCCGCGTCCAGTTGGCCGTCGGTGACGGTCCACCAGACGGCGCGGGTGCGCAGCGTCCGCGGCGGCAGGTCGAGCTTCGTCTCGCCCATGATCTCGCCGGTGATCAGCCGGCGGCGCAGGAAGGAGACCACGTGGTTGGTGACTTCGACCGATCCGAAGCACAGCCGGGCGTCGCCCCACGGGATCTCGCGCTCGGTCTCCAGCACGGAGACGGAGGTGGTGTCGCGGGCGACGGTGGTGTACGGGGGGTCGGCGCGTTCCACGAGCGCCACGTTGTCCTCCAGGTCCAGGGTGCGGACCACATAGGTGCGGCCCTGGTGGAGGTGGACGGCGCCCTCGTGGACGGTGGTGTGGGAGGCCGCGGCGTCGACGGTGCCGAGCAGCCGGCCGGTGCCGTCCTCGACGACGTCGACGGGGCGGCCGCCTCCGCCGCGGATGTCGGTGAGGTCGCAGGCGCGTTCCCGCCGGGTCCAGTGCCAGGCGGCTCCGGGACCGGTGCCGCGGCGGCGCAGCAGCCCGCGGTCGGCGAGCTGCGGCAGCAGCCCGGCGGCCTCGGCGCCGAAGCACGCGGTACCGCCGGTGAAATCGGCGTCGGTCAGCGGCAGTTCCGCGGCGGCGGCGCACAGGTGCGGTGCGAGCACGTAGGGGTTGTCCGGATCCAGCACCGTGGACTCCACCGGGCGGCGGAAGAGCGCCTCCGGGTGGTGCACCAGGTACGTGTCCAGCGGGTCGTCCCGCGCTACCAGCACCGCCAGCGCGCCCTGCCCGGACCGGCCGGCGCGCCCGGCCTGCTGCCAGAGCGAGGCCCGGGTGCCGGGGTAGCCGGCGATCAGCACGGCGTCCAGGCCCGAGACGTCCACGCCCAGCTCCAGCGCGGAGGTCGCGGCCAGCCCCAGCAGCTCGCCGGACTGCAGCGCGGCCTCCAGGGCCCGCCGCTCGTCCGCCAGATAGCCGCCCCGGTAGGCGGCGACCCGGTCGGCCAGCGCCCGGTCGACGGCCGCCAGCCGGTCCTGGGCGATCATCGCGACCAGCTCCGCGCCGCGCCGGGAGCGGACGAAGGCGACGGTCCGTACGTCCGCGACCGCCAGATCCGTCAGCAGCTCCGCGCACTCCGCCGTGGCGGTGCGCCGCACCGGCGCGCCCCGCTCGCCGTGCAGCTCCGTCAGCGGCGGCTCCCACAGCGCGAACGCGACCTCACCCCGCGGTGACGCGTCGTCCGTGACCTCCGCCACGGCCCGGCCCGTCAGCCGTTCCGCCGACCGGCCGGGATCGGCCGCCGTGGCGGAGGCGAGGAGGAACACCGGGTCCGCGCCGTAGCGGGCGCAGAGCCGCCGCAGCCGCCGTACGACCTGGGCGACGTGGGAGCCGAAGACGCCGCGGTAGGTGTGGCACTCGTCGATGACGACGTAGCGCAGGGCGCGCAGGAAGGAGGACCAGCGGGAGTGGGCCGGGAGTATGCCGCGGTGCAGCATGTCGGGGTTGGTGAGGACGAGGTTGGCGTAAAGGCGCACCCACTCGCGTTCCTCGGTGGGCGTGTCACCGTCGTAGACGGCCGGGCGCACGGCCTTGCCGAGGGGGGCGGCCAGCGCCTTGACCGCGCGAAGCTGGTCGGCGGCCAGCGCCTTCGTCGGCGCCACGTACAGGGCCGTCGCGCCCCGCCCGTTGGGGGCCTCGGAGCCGTCGAGCGCCGCACTGAGCACGGGCGCCAGATACGCCAGGGACTTGCCCGACGCCGTGCCCGTGGCGGCGATCACCGAGTCGCCCGCGAGTGCGTGCGCGGCCATCCGCGCCTGGTGCGCCCACGGCCGCTCGATCCCGGCGACCCGGATGGCGGCGACCACTTCGGGACGGATGCCCGCAGGCCAATCGGCATGGCGCGCGGCGCGCGGGGGCAGGTGCTCCGTATGAGTGATGCGAGCGGCGCGGTCCTCCCGGGCGGCGAGCCGGTGCAGCGCGGTGCGGGGCGTGACATGCGCCGGACCGGTCGCGGCGCTTTCAGCCGCCGTGTGGTCCGCCGCGCCGGGCAGTGCGCCATCGGGCGGTCCTGCCGGTGTGACGTGCGGTGCGCCGGACCGCGCGCCGGGCACGCGCCCCGGCCGGGTGCCGGCGGTCGTGGGGGGTGCCCCGGGCTCGTTCGCGTCCCTCCACTCGTTCGCGTCCATCGGCACGAGTGTGTCACCGATGCGACGGACAATGCCCCCAAGGCGTCGTGCACGCCCGGGGGTAAGTGATTGAATGCCATGGCGGATGCCGATCCGTCTCCGGCCGGACGGCGGGGGACGCCCGGGGCAGCCGCTCGCTGAAAGGTGCTGGAGGATCCGTGGACCTGTCCCTGTCGACGCGTACCGTGGGCGACCGCACGGTCGTCGAAGTCGGTGGCGAGATCGATGTGTATACCGCCCCCAAGCTGCGCGAGCAGTTGGTCGAGCTGGTCAACGACGGCAGCTACCACCTGGTCGTCGACATGGAGCGGGTCGACTTCCTCGACTCCACCGGCCTGGGTGTCCTCGTCGGCGGACTGAAGCGGGTCCGGGCCCACGAGGGCTCGCTACGCCTAGTCTGCAACCAGGAGCGCATTCTGAAGATCTTCCGTATCACGGGCCTGACCAAGGTGTTCCCCATCCACACCTCGGTCGACGAAGCCGTCGCCGCGAAGGACTGACACAGGACGCCACACAGGCGGAGGGA
This sequence comes from Streptomyces sp. B5E4, assembly GCF_039871555.1. Lineage (NCBI taxonomy): Bacteria > Bacillati > Actinomycetota > Actinomycetes > Kitasatosporales > Streptomycetaceae > Streptomyces > Streptomyces sp. B5E4. Next base: position 51,386 of record NZ_JBDPMI010000013.1, on the reverse strand, counting down.
CCGGGCCGCGCGCCGGGTCCCTCCGCGGCTGGCTCCGGTACGGATGCGTCCCGTGGCGTACGGGACGGCGTGGGATGACGTGAAGGGGATGGCATGCCCACCGTTGAATTGCGCTTCAGTGCTCTTCCCGAGCACGTCCGCACGGCCCGCCTGGTGGCGGCTGCGGTCGCGCGTCGGGCGGGTGTGGACGAGGCGGTGCTCGACGAGGTGCGTCTGGCCGTGGGCGAGGCCTGCCTGCGCGCCGTGGGGCTGCACCAGCACAACGGGCTGTCGGGTCCGGTGCGGGTGGTGCTCACCGAGGAGGAGAAGAAGTTCTCCATCGAGGTCGGCGACGACGCGCCGACGGTCCCCGGCCATGTGCCCGCCGCCCGCAGCACCGCCGAGACCCACCCGGACCCGGGCGGCGACGGCAAAGTGAGCGGACCGGGCGGCGACGAGTCGGACATGGACGACGAGATGGGCCTCGCGGTCATCAGCGGGCTGGTCGACGACGTCGAGGTCACCGCGGGCGAGGCCGGCGGCACGATCCGGATGAGCTGGCCGGCCGCCCCCGCAGCAGCGGGCTCCTGACGCGCGTACGGCCCTCTGCGGGCCGTACGGCGGTCCCGGCGCACATCTGGGCGGCCCCTCCGTGTACGGCGCTCTGAGGCGCGTACGCCGCTTCGAGGCCCGTACGGCGCCCTGAGGCGCCTGCGGCCGGCCCTCCTCCTGTCCGCGCCGGGCATGACCTGGTCCGTACGCCCGCGACCCGACCCGCCTGCGCCCGGCCCCGCCCCGCCCACGGCCGGTCCGCCGCCCCGCCGCCGGGCTTCCCCCCGGGCCGTATGGCAAACCCCTGTCTTCCTGCGGCTTCCCCTGCCCGGCGCCGATCAACTCCGGCCAACCGCCGATCCGCCCGCCACCACCGCCCCCGGCCCCGTCCCCGGCCCCGTCCCCACCCACCCCTTGACCCGCGCATTTCAAGATCAAGCCGCTTCTGATCAGCGCTTTCCTGGGGCCCGGAGATCATTTTCCCGGCATTGCCCCGCCGTTCCCGCATCCCTCTTTCGAGCGAATTGACAGACGCTCGTCACCGCATTGATCGTCGTCGGAGCCGAATTCCCCCGGGCACGCTCTGTTTTGATCTAGTTCCGCTCCCTACAATCCGTCCACAACTTGCAGCTCAGGACGCCTGAGCGCTGCGGCCGCCCAAACCCCGACCGCCCATACCCGCAGTCGGGGCTGCCGCGCGCCCATGTGCCGTACGTCAAGGAGGACGAATGGCGGGGCATTTCACCCCACTACAGCAGGACCACCTACTGGCCGTGGAACTGACCAGCGGCAACCGGGCCATCGTGGCGATCATCGCCGTGGTCGCGCTTGCCGCACTCGCGGTCGCAGTGGTGCTGCTCCGTCAGGTACTCGCCGCCGGCGAGGGCACGGACAATATGAAGAAGATCGCGGCGGCGGTACAGGAAGGCGCAAACGCCTATCTGGCCCGCCAGTTGCGCACGATCGGCATCTTCGCCGTCGTGGTGTTCTTCCTGCTCTTCCTGTTGCCCGCGGACGACTGGTCGGAGCGGGCCGGACGCTCGATCTTCTTCCTGGTCGGCGCCGCCTTCTCGGCCGCGACCGGGTACATCGGCATGTGGCTCGCGGTCCGCAGCAACGTGCGCGTGGCCGCCGCCGCGCGCGCCGCCACCCCGCGCGAGGGCGAGCCCGCCAAGGACCTCACCGCCGTGAGCCACGAGGCGACCAGGCTCGCGTTCCGCACCGGCGGCGTCGTCGGCATGTTCACCGTCGGCCTCGGCCTGCTCGGCGCCTGCAGCGTCGTGCTCGTCTACGCGGCCGACGCGCCCAAGGTGCTGGAGGGCTTCGGCCTCGGCGCCGCGCTGATCGCGATGTTCATGCGTGTCGGCGGCGGCATCTTCACCAAGGCCGCCGACGTCGGCGCCGACCTCGTCGGCAAGGTCGAGCAGGGCATCCCCGAGGACGACCCGCGCAACGCCGCGACCATCGCCGACAACGTCGGCGACAACGTCGGCGACTGCGCCGGCATGGCGGCCGACCTCTTCGAGTCGTACGCCGTCACCCTGGTCGCCGCGCTCATCCTGGGCAAGGTCGCCCTCGGCGACGCAGGTCTGGCCTTCCCGCTGATCGTCCCCGCGATCGGCGTGGTCACCGCCATGATCGGCGTCTTCGTCGTGGCGCCCAAGGCCAGCGACCGCAGCGGCATGACCGCCATCAACCGCGGCTTCTTCATCTCCGCGGTGATCTCTCTGGTGATGGTGGCCGTCGCCGTCTTCGCGTACCTCCCCTCGTCGTACGCGGACCTCGACGGCGTCGGCGCCGGCATCGCCGAGCACGACGGCAACCCGCAGGTGCTCGCGCTCATCGCGGTCGCCATCGGCATCGTGCTCGCGGCGGTCATCCAGCAGCTCACGGGCTACTTCACCGAGACCAACCGCCGTCCCGTCCAGGACATCGGCAAGACCTCGCTGACCGGCCCGGCCACGGTGGTGCTCGCGGGCATCTCCATCGGCCTGGAGTCCGCCGTCTACACCGCGGTCCTCATCGGCCTCAGTGTCTACGGCGCGTTCCTGCTCGGCGGTACGTCCATCATGCTGGCGCTCTTCGCGGTCGCCCTGGCCGGCACCGGCCTGCTGACCACGGTCGGCGTCATCGTCGCGATGGACACCTTCGGCCCGGTCTCCGACAACGCCCAGGGCATCGCCGAGATGTCCGGCGACGTCGAGGGCGACGGCGCCCAGGTCCTCACCAACCTGGACGCGGTCGGCAACACCACCAAGGCCATCACCAAGGGCATCGCCATCGCCACCGCGGTGCTCGCGGCGGCGGCGCTCTTCGGCTCGTACCGCGACGCGGTCAACGAAGCGGTGGCGGAGGCGACGAACGTCGGCAACCCGCTGGCCCTCAGCCTGGACATCGGGCAGCCGAACAACCTCGTCGGCCTCATCCTCGGCGCGGCGGTCGTCTTCCTCTTCTCCGGACTGGCGATCAACGCCGTCTCCCGCTCCGCGGGCGCGGTGGTCTTCGAGGTGCGCCGGCAGTTCCGCGAGCACCCGGGGATCATGGACTACTCGGAGGAGCCGGAATACGGCAAGGTCGTCGACATCTGCACCCGGGACGCGCTGCGCGAGCTGCGTACGCCCGGTCTGCTCGCCGTCATGGCGCCGATCGCGGTCGGCTTCACGCTCGGCGTCGGCGCGCTGGCCTCGTTCCTCGCCGGCGCCATCGGCTCGGGCGTGCTGATGGCGGTCTTCCTGGCCAACTCGGGCGGCGCCTGGGACAACGCCAAGAAGCTCGTCGAGGACGGCCACCACGGCGGCAAGGGCAGCGAGGCCCACGCCGCCACGGTGATCGGCGACACGGTCGGCGACCCGTTCAAGGACACCGCGGGCCCGGCGATCAACCCGCTGCTCAAGGTGATGAACCTGGTGGCGCTGCTGATCGCGCCGGCGGTGGTGAAGTTCTCGTACGGCGACGACGCCAACGTCGGGGTACGGGCCGTCATCGCCCTCGCGGCCATCGGGGTCATCGCCGGTGCCGTGTACATCTCCAAGCGCCGCGGCATCGCGGTCGGTGACGAGGAGCCGGAGGCCACGGCGCCCACCGGGCCGTCGACGACATCGCCGACCGACCCGGCGCCGGTCAACGGCTGAGACTTCGGGCTACGGCACCACACCCCGCCGGCCGGGAGGCGACACCGCTCCCGGCCGGCGGGGTGTGGTGGTTATCGGCGGGACCGCTGTGACTGCTGTGACTGACGTGGCAGTCGTGGCAAATGGTGCATGACGCGGCGTGCGGCCGCGACGATTCGTCGTACCGGCGGGGTGCCGGTGTATGTTCCGGGTGTCTCAGTCTCGAAGGGATGATCCGGTGAACAAGAAGCTTGCCGCCGCCCTGGCCGGTGCCGCCGTCACGCTGCTCGCGGCCGCCGGCTGCAGCGAGGACAACGGTGCGGAGGTCCAGAAGTGGGCGGGCTCCCTCTGCGACCGGATCCAGCCGGAGTTGCAGAAGCGGGACCAGGCCAACCTCGCCATCAGCGAGGCGACGACGGAGAAGGACCCGCGGAAGGTGCAGGAGGCGGACGCCCAGGCGTTCGGCGAGATCTCCGAGGCGTACACGGCCATGAGCAAGGCCGTGAACAAGGTGGGCGCGCCGCCGGTCGACGACGGCAAGAACACCCACGGCGGTGCCGTGACCGAGCTGCAGCAGGTGGCGGCGGCGTACGCGGACCTGCAGAAGCAGGTGGAGGACCTGGACGCCAAGGACCAGGCGGCGTTCGCGGAGGGCCTGCGGGAGCTGGCGGGCGAGGCGGACAAGATCAGCAAGAGCGGTGACGAAGCGCTGAACAAGCTGCAGGCGGGTGAGGTCGGCCAGGCGCTGGCCGAGCAGGAGGGCTGCCAGAAGTCGAAGGCCAAGCCGTCGCAGGAGGCGTAAGGACCCGCGGCGGGCCGTCGGCAGGCCGGTCGGCAGGGTGGCCGCGGCGGCAGCACAATGGTGCCCGTGAGCGCGACCGACGATCTTCCCCTTCCCGACTTCCCCTTCCCCGACAGCGCCGCCGAACTGCGCGCGGCGCTGCTGGCGGCGGGCTTCACCGCCGACGGCCTGCTCGATCTCCTGGGCGCCCCCGCGTACGCGGCCCTCGCCCGCAGCGAGACCGTCCCCGCCGAGCGGGCGACCCGGTGGCCGCCCGGCGGGACACCGCCGGCCCTCGCCACCCTGACCCGGCTCTTCCTCCTCCGGTATGCGGTCCCCCGGGCGCACGCCGAGGCGGTGCTGCCGCTGGCCGCGTGCCTCACCGACGGCTGGGTGCGGGAGGACGGCGAGGCGGTACGGGCCGTGGTCGACGTCCGGCCGTACAGCGGTCCCGAGGGGCAGGACTGGTGGATCGTCTCGGATCTGGGCTGCGCGGTGGGAGGCGCGGCGGGGGCACGGCGGGCCGGTGCGTACGGAGCCGGGGGAGCCGGTGCGTCCGGCGCGGATCTCGTCCTCGGCGTCGGCGGCGCCTCCACCACCCTCGCCGGGCTCACCGTGCCCCTCGACGGCGGGCGCGTGCTCGACGTCGGCACCGGCTCGGGGATCCAGGCGCTGCACGCCGCCGCCCGCGCCGGCACCGTCACCGCCACCGACCTCAACCCCCGCGCCCTCGACTGCGCCCGGCTCACGCTCGCCCTCTCCGGCGCGCCCGCCGCGGACCTGCGTCCCGGGTCGCTCTTCGAGCCGGTGGCCGGCGAGCGCTACGACCTGATCGTCTCCAACCCGCCGTTCGTCATCTCCCCCGCCGCCCGCCTGACGTACCGCGACGGCGGCATGGCCGGCGACGAGCTGTGCCGCACGCTGGTCGCCGGGGCCGCGGAACACCTCGCCGTGGGCGGCTACTGCCAGCTCCTCGCCAACTGGCAGCACGTCGAGGACGAGGACTGGCGCGAGCGCGTCGCCGGCTGGGTGCCGCCCGGCTGCGACGCCTGGATCGTGCAGCGGGAGGTGCAGGACGTCACGCAGTACGCGGAGCTCTGGCTGCGCGACGCGGGCGATCACGCCGACCCCGCGGCCTACGCCGCCCACTACGACGACTGGCTCGACGCCTTCGCCGCCACCCGCACCCGGGCGGTCGGCTTCGGCTGGATCAGCCTGCGCCGCACGGACGCGGCGGATCCCGCGGTCACCGTCGAGGAGTGGCCGCACGCCGTCGAACAGCCGCTCGGCGCGGCCGTGGTGGAGCACTTCGCGCGGCAGGACTTCCTGCGCCGTACGGACGACGCGGCGCTGCTCGCGACGACGTTCCGGCTCGCGGACGACGTGGTGCAGGAGCAGGTGGGCCGGCCGGGTGAGGAGGACCCGGAGCACGTGGTGCTGCGCCGGGAGCGGGGGATGCGGCGGGCGACGCGGGTGGACACGGTCTCCGCGGGCTTCGCCGGGGCGTGCGACGGCACGCTGCCGGCGGGGGTCATCCTGGACGCCATCGCGCAGGTTCTGGAGGCGGATCCGGTGGCGCTGCGGGACCGTACGCCGGAGATGATCAGGCTGCTGGTGGAACAGGGGTTCCTGGCACCGGCGGACTGAGTCCGCGCGGACCGGGCCCCTCGCCGGGGCGGGGTTACGCCACGTTCCGTACCACGGCCCAGACCAGCGCCACGCCCAGCACCGCCGCCGTGCCGAGCCGCCCGAAGGACGGCCGCCAGCGGCGCCCGCGCAGGCCCTCGTACAGCCAGCGGCCGTAGAGCACCGCCGCGAACGGCAGACCGAGCAGCAGCATCAGGGCGTTGCTGTGGAAGGCGGAGCCGAGGTCACCGTGGAGGAGGTCGTACGCCATGCGGGTAGCGCCGCAGGCGGGACAGTCCATGCCGGTGGCCCAGTTGAACGGGCAGCGGGGCAGCCAGTGCCCCGGCTCGTGGGGGTTCGTGCCGTGGAGGTACGCCGCGCCCACGGCCCCCGCCGCCGCCAGTGCGAGCGGCGCGGCGGCCGGCCGGCGCAGCAGACGCCGTACGCGCCCCGCCCGCCCGCGCCGTTCGCCCTCCGCCGGCCGCGGGCGCGCGGTACCCGCCGTCTCCGGTCGCGGGGAAACGGGAGGCGGCGGGTCCGGATGCCCTGGGGGCGCCGGAGGGCCGACGGCGTCAGGAGCGGAGGACGCGGCCCTTGGCATCGGTCTTGTCGTCACTGACGAGGATCATGATGCCGTCGATGAGGGCCCAGATGCCCACGCCGCCACAGGTGAGGAGCTGGGCGATGGCCATGCCGGTGTGCCCGGTGTAGAAGCGGCCGATGCCCAGCGTGCCGATGAAGAGCTGCAGCACGCCCGCGACGATCTTGGACTTGTCCGAGTACGGACGGCCGTGCGGGTCGTAGCCGTACGGAGCGTTCGGGTCGTAGCCCGCCGCCGCGGCCGGAGCCTGCGGGAGGCCGCCGGGCTGACCACCCGGGTAGCCGTATCCCGGCTGCTGGCCCGCCTGCTGCGCGTACGGGTTCTGGTTCGGGTCCTGCTGGCCGTACTGCGGATAGCCGTATCCCGGCTGCGGCTGCTGGCCCGGCTGCCCGGGCTGACCCGGCTGTCCGGGCTGCTGGCCATAAGGATTCTGATACGGATCGGACACTGGTACGTCCCCCCGGTCGGATGTCTGAAGTGGTGGGCTCCGAACGGGCCTCGCGGCGCGGTCGGACGCCCATACTCCCATCTGTAGTACTGGCTGCTGTCAAGGGGCTGTGCGATACAGACCACCACGACCGGAATGTGCCCTGTGCGGGAGCTAGGCGGCTTGTCGGGTTACCGTTCGAGTGGCGCCCCGGGTTTTAGCCGCTTGACACGGGGGCGGGTTGTACCGTCACACTCCGCAGCAACGCCCAGCACAGCGACGTACGATCCGCACGGCCGTCCACACGAGGTCCCGCAAGGCCACCGATATCGACCACCGGCAAGATCGCCGCGAATCCCCCCACCAGATCGCTGCCAGCTTCCGACCGGAGAAGAGAGAGCCGAAGTTGTCCGCCACCAGCAAGACCCGCCGACTCGTCATCGTGGAGTCGCCTGCCAAGGCGAAGACGATCAAGGGCTATCTGGGCCCCGGCTACGAGGTCGAGTCGAGCGTCGGGCACATCCGCGATCTCCCGAACGGCGCCGCCGAGGTGCCGGCGAAATACAAGGGGGAGTCCTGGGCGCGGCTCGGGGTGAACGTCGATCATGACTTCGAGCCGCTGTATGTGGTGAACAGCGACAAAAAACAACAGGTCAGCAAGTTGAAGAAACTGCTGGCCGAGTCGGACGAGCTGTATCTCGCGACGGATGAGGACCGCGAGGGCGAGGCCATCGCGTGGCACCTGCTGGAGGTGCTGAAGCCCAAGGTCCCGGTGCACCGGATGGTCTTCCACGAGATCACCAAGGACGCGATCCGCCAGGCCGTCGCCAACCCGCGCCAGCTCAACCAGAAACTGGTCGACGCCCAGGAGACCCGCCGCATCCTCGACCGGCTGTACGGGTACGAGGTCTCGCCGGTGCTGTGGAAGAAGGTCATGCCCCGGCTGTCCGCCGGCCGGGTCCAGTCCGTCGCCACCCGCCTCGTCGTCGAGCGGGAGCGCGAGCGCATCGCGTTCCGCTCCGCCGAGTACTGGGACCTGGCCGGCGTCTTCGCCACCGGCCGCGCCGGCGACGCCACCGACCCGCGCAGCTTCGGCGCCAAGCTCTCCGCGGTCGACGGCCGCCGGATCGCCCAGGGCCGCGACTTCGGCCCGGACGGGCAGCTCAAGAGCGGGTCGTCGGCCGACGTGCTGCACCTGAGCGAGGAGAGCGCCCGCGCGCTGGCCGCCGCGCTGCAGGACACGGCGTTCGCCGTACGCAGCGTCGAGGCGAAGCCGTACCGGCGCTCGCCCTCGGCCCCGTTCCGTACGACCACGCTGCAGCAGGAGGCGTCGCGCAAGCTGGGGCTCGGCGCCAAGGCCACCATGCAGGTGGCCCAGCGGCTGTACGAGAACGGCTTCATCACCTATATGCGCACCGACTCCACGACGCTGTCGGAGACCGCGGTCGCCGCCGCGCGGGCGCAGGTCACGCAGTTGTACGGGCGCGACTACCTGCCGGACCGGCCGCGGAGCTACGCGGGCAAGGTGAAGAACGCGCAGGAGGCGCACGAGGCGATCCGGCCCTCCGGCGACCGCTTCCGCACGCCGGCGGACACGGGGTTGTCGGGCACGGAGTTCCGGCTGTACGAGCTGATCTGGATGCGTACGGTCGCCTCGCAGATGAAGGACGCCACCGGGCAGTCCGTGACCGTGAAGCTGGGCGGCACGGCGGCCGACGGACGGGACGCCGAGTTCTCCGCGTCCGGCCGGGTCATCACCTTCCACGGCTTCATGAAGGCGTACGTCGAGGGCTCCGACGATCCCTCCGCCGACCTCGACAACCGCGACCGGCCGCTGCCGCAGCTCGCCGAGGGCGACCGGCTGAGCGCCGAGGAGCTCACCGCGGACGGGCACGCCACGAAGCCGCCCGCCCGCTTCACCGAGGCGACGCTCGTCAAGGAGCTGGAGGAGCGGGAGATCGGCCGCCCGTCCACGTACGCCTCGATCATCGGCACGATCCTGGACCGCGGCTACGTCTTCAAGAAGGGCACGGCCCTGGTGCCGTCCTTCCTCTCCTTCGCCGTCGTCGGCCTGATGGAGAAGCACTTCGGCCGCTACATCGACTACGACTTCACCGCCAAGATGGAGGACGACCTCGACCGCATCGCGCGCGGCGAGGCCGAGGCGGTGCCGTGGCTGCGGCGCTTCTACTTCGGCACGGACGACGTCGCCACCCCCGCCGAGGAGCGGGCCGGCGCCGACCATCTCGCGGGGCTGAAGGAGCTGGTCACCGACCTGGGCGCGATCGACGCCCGGGAGGTCTCCACGTTCCCGGTGGGCGAGGGGATCGTGCTGCGCGTCGGGCGCTACGGGCCGTACGTCGAGCGCGGCGAGCGGGACACCGAGGAGCACCGGCGCGCCGACGTGCCGGACGAGCTGCCGCCGGACGAGCTGACCGTGGAGCTGGCCGAGGAACTGCTCGACAAGCCCAGCGGGGCGTACGAGCTGGGCACCGACCCGGACAGCGGGCGCGAGATCGTCGCCAAGGACGGGCGCTACGGGCCGTACGTGACCGAGGTGCTGCCCGAGGGCACGCCGCAGTCCGGCAAGAACGCGGTGAAGCCGCGGACGGCGTCGCTGTTCCAGTCGATGTCACTGGACACGGTGACGCTGGCGGACGCGCTGAAGCTGCTGTCGCTGCCGCGGGTCGTCGGCACCGACCCGGAGAGCGGCACGGAGATCACCGCGCAGAACGGGCGGTTCGGCCCGTATCTGAAGAAGGGCACCGACTCGCGCTCGCTGCAGAGCGAGGACCAGCTCTTCACGGTCACGCTTCAGGAGGCGCTCGCGCTCTACGCCCAGCCCAAGCAGCGCGGGCGGGCCGCGGCGAAGCCGCCGCTGAAGGAGCTGGGCGAGGACCCGGCGAGCGGGAAGCCGGTGGTGGTCAAGGACGGGCGCTTCGGTCCTTACGTGACGGACGGCGAGACGAACGCGACACTGCGGCGCGGGGACGAGCCGGAGTCGATCACGCCGGAGCGCGGGTTCGAGCTGCTGGCGGAGAAGCGGGCGAAGGGGCCGGCGAAGAAGACCGCGAAGAAGGCTCCCGCGAAGAAGGCGCCGGCCAAGAAGGCGGCGGCGAAGAAGACCGCCGCGAAGAAGACGGCGACGAAGACCGCGGCGAAGAAGGCGACCGGGACGAAGACGGCGGCGGCGAAGAAGGCGACGACGAAGAAGACGGTGTCGGCGAAGGCGGACGTGCCGGACGAGGACGGGTAACGCTCGTCGGGGGGCGGAGGCCGCGGATTGTCCACAACCCGCCGGTAATCCACAGAACCGGGCAAGTGTTCGTGCGAAGCTCACCGGTCCGGCCCCTCCCGCTAGGCTGACCGCATGCGACCCGACCAGCCGACGACAGCGCCGGACCCCACCGAGAGCCTTGTCGCGGACTCGCGCGAGCGCGCCGTGAGGGCGCTGCTGCGCGTGCCGTCACTGAGGCGGTTGTGGGGCGCCCATCTCACGAGTGCCACCGCGGACGCGCTGGCACTGCTCGTCCTCGTGCTGCTCGCGCTGCAGGCAGGACTCGCGGCCGACTCCTTCGGCGGCGGCTATCGCGGCGCGGCGGTCACCGTCAGCGTGGTCTTCGCGGTCCGGCTGCTGTCGACGGTCGTCTTCGGCGCGGTGCTGCTCGGCCCGGTCGGATCGCTGCTGTCCGGGTCCGGGGCGCTGGACAGGCGCTGGACGATGGTCGGCGCGGACGTGGTGCGCGCGGGACTGCTCATCGTCGCCCCGCTGTGGATCGACTGGACGCAGGACTCGGCGCTGACCTGGATCCTCGTCACCGTCTTCGTCGCCGGCGCGGCCGAGCGGGTGTGGATCGTCGCCAAGGACAGCGTCGCACCCGCGCTGCTGCCCGCGCCGCCGCCCGAGGGCGCGGCGATAAGGCCGCTGCCCGACCACGGCGCCGCGCTGCGCCGGCTGTCGCTGCGCACGGGGTACGGGGCGCTGCCGCTCGGTGCCGCCGCGCTGCTGGCGACGGCGTGGATCGGCCGGCTGCTGGGCTCCGGGTTCGACTGGTTCGACGGGCACCCGGGCGCGCTGGGCTCGTATCTCGCCGCCGGGCTCTTCGCGGCGTCCGTCTCGGTGCTGTTCTTCATGGAGCTGCCCGACGGCGGGGCGCGGGCGCGCTCCCCGCTGGAGGGGCTGCGCCGGCCGCGGGTCGCGGACGGCGGTCCCGAGCGCGGGCGTACGGGCGCGGTGCCGCTGCTCGTCGGCGCCTGCGCGGCCGCGGCCGCCGCCCTCGCCGCGTCCGTGTCGCTCGCCGTCCTGCAGGCGCAGGAGGCGTACGACATCAACGGCACCATCGCGTACGCGCTGCTGGCGCTCGCCGCCACCGCCGGGCCGGTGCTCGGCGTGCGGACCGCGCCGCGGGTGCTGCCCGGGCTGTCGCGCCGCCGGCTGCTGGCACTGGCCATCGGCGTCGCCGGGATCGGGCTGCTGCTCGTCGGCCTGGTGGCCGACGCGGCGACCGGGGTGCTGTGCGCGCTGCTGGCGGGGACCGCCGCGGGTGTCGCCGCCGCCACCGGGCACGCGCTGCTGGAGCAGGAGACCGAGGAGGCCCGCAGGCCCCGGCTCGTCGACCATCTGCACGCGGTCTCGCGCGTCGCGGTCGCGCTCGCGCTGATCGGCGCGCCGCTGCTCGCCGCCGCCATCGGCCGGCACCGCCTGGAGGCGGGCGACCTGGTCTTCGCGCACGGTGGCGCGGCGTTCACGTACATGCTGGCCGGCGCGCTGCTGCTGCCGGTGGCGGTGCTCGTCCTGGTGCGCACCGACGACCGGCAGGGGGTGCCGCTCCGCGTCGACCTGCGCGAGGCGCTGCGCGGTGCGGACCCGAACGAGGGGCTGGCGCAGAGCGGGTTCTTCATCGCCGTCGAGGGCGGGGACGGGGCCGGGAAGTCCACGCAGGTCGAGGCGCTGGCGCAGTGGATCAGGGACAAGGGGCACGAGGTCGTCGTCACCCGCGAGCCGGGTGCCACGTCCATCGGGCAGCGGCTGCGCTCCATCCTGCTCGACGTCTCCACCGCCGGGATCTCGCACCGCGCGGAGGCCCTGCTGTACGCGGCGGACCGCGCGGAGCACGTGGACGGCCTCGTCCGGCCCGCGCTGGAGCGCGGCGCGGTGGTCATCACCGACCGGTACATCGACTCCTCCGTCGCGTACCAGGGCGGCGGGCGTGAGCTGTCGCCGACCGAGGTGGCGCGGATCAACCGCTGGGCCACCGGCGGGCTCGTACCGCATCTGACGGTGCTGCTGGACATCGCGCCGGAGACGGCGCGGGAGCGGTTCACCGAGGCGCCGGACCGGCTGGAGTCGGAGCCGGCGGAGTTCCACGAGCGGGTGCGCGCGGGGTTCCTGGCGCTGGCCGCCGCGGATCCGGGGCGCTATCTGGTGGTCGACGCGGGGCAGGACCCCGGGGTCGTCACCACCGCCGTACGGCACCGCCTGGACCAGATCCTGCCGCTGTCGGAGCAGGAGGTGCGCGCCCAGGAGGAGGCCCGCCGCAAGGCCGAGGAGGAGCGCAAGCGCCGCGAGGCCGAGGAGGCCGCCCGCAAGGCCGAGGAAGAGCGGCTGGAGCGGGAGCGGCAGGAGCAACTGGAGCGGCTGCGCCGGGAGGAAGAGGAGCGCAAGCGGCGCGAGATCGAGGAGGCCAAGCGGCTGGAGGCCGAGCGGGAGGCCGAGCTGGCCCGGCAGCGCGCCGAGGAGGCCCGCCGCCAGGCGGAGGAGGAGCGCAAGCGCCGCGAGGCCGAAGAGGCCGCGCGCCGCGCCGAGGAGGAGCGGATCCGCCGGCAGGCCGAGGAGGAGGCGCGGCTGCGCCGGGAGGCGGAGGAGCGCCGCAAGGAGAAGCAGCGCAAGGCGGAGGAGGCGCTGCTGCGCGCGGAGCAGGAGCGGCTGGCGGCGGAGGCCGCGGCTTCGGCCGCGTCCGCGGGCACCACGGGGAACGACACTACGCAGCCGCTGCCGGTGACCCGTGACCCGGACACGCAGGAGACGGCCCCACGGCCGCAGACGCGCAAGGACACCGCCTCCGACGCGGAGGAGACCCGCGTCCTGCCGCAGGTGCCGGACCCGGACGTGGAGGAGACGCTCCAGGTGCCCCAGGTCCCGGACCCGGAGGACCAGGACTCCCGCCGCCGCCCCCGCCCGGACTGGGCGGAGGAGACGCCCCTGGACGACCTCCCCACCCTGGCCGACGAACTCCTGGGCCCCCGCGGCAAGGACGACCGCGAGGACCGCCGCTGACCCCCTGCGGGGAGCGCCGCCCTTGAGCGGCATCGCCGGTGCCGGTAGGCGAGGCCGCCGCCGCGGAGGGCCGGGTCGGTTGCCTCGCCCGGCGTGTGAGGACCGCCGGGTGCGCCGTGCGGGCTGCGGCCGGCGTTGCGTGCGTGGGGCAGGTCGCCGAACGTTCCCGCTGGGCGTCGCGGCTGCGTCGGCGCGCGAGGACCGCTGCCGTGCAGGGGCGGGTCGCCGGCGGTACCCGTAGCCGAAGGCGGCTGCCCGGCCGGGCCGTTCGCCGGTACGGGACCTGGCCGGGGAGGCGGCGCCGGGTGCACCTGCCGGTCCCGGTCGAGACGCGCGCCGGCGCCGGTACGAGCGGGGCGTACCGGCGCCGGGAAACGCGGCACGGGCCGTGCCGGTGGGCAGGGCCGTGGCCGCGCGGGCGTCCGTGACCGCGGCCGTGCGTGCGGGCTACGAAGCGCTCGCCTCCCCGGCGTACGTGCCGCTACGACCGCGCCCGGTCCGCCATGCACGCGGTGCTCGACAGCGGTCGCGCCGGTGACGTACGCGGCACGCGCGTCCGCGGCGTATCCGCGTCCGCGGTGTGCCCACGTCCTCCGCCGTGCCCGGCTCCCGTACCGGCAGCCCGTCTCGTACCCGCGGCACCCCTCGCGCCCGTCCGCCACTGCGACCGCGTCCGTGGTCCGGCTCGCGCCCGCTTACGCCCGTCCGGGCCGCCCGCAGGGCATGGGCGTCGGCGGCCGCGCCCACGTGCGAGCCCGCGTCCGCGCCGCCTGCCCGCTCGTGGCCCTCCGCGGCGCTGCGCGCAGGGCGTCAGCGGATGAACTGCTCCACGTAGTCCGCGCCCAGGCCGTTGCCCGCGTAGTGCGCGCGGGCCATGTCGATCTTGGTGAACACGTCCTCGTAGCCCGTGTTCCGGTTCTCCTCGTCCAGGTAGATCATCGCGCCGCTGATGTTGAAGAACGTGATCATCTCCGCGCAGTCCTCCGGCACGGCCAGCGTGTGGATCTCGCCCGGCGGCTCGTAGACGAAGTGGCCCTGCTCGGCCACCCACGGGTGCTCGTAGTAGTGCCACTTGCCCTTGATCACGTACCCGAAGACCGCGCCCGGGTGCCGGTGCCGGGAGACGATGCCGGCGGCGGTGACCTTCAACAGGTTGCACCACTGGCCCGTCACCGTATTGAAGAGCAGCGGCCGGAACCACACATGGGGCGCTTGCGGCACCCACACGCGCTCGTCCTCGGGAACGGCGGCGACGGCGAGTTCGGGCGGCAGCGACGTGGTCGCCGCGATGACGGCGGGGGCTACTTCATTGGCCATCCCCCCACGAAGCCAGTTGTCCGAATGCTGGTCAAGGGCCGACTTTCGAATAGCGGCATTCGTCGGGCGGATATGGCTGTCACGAGCATTGCGCCGTGCACGACTGTTGCCCCCGCGTAGCCCGCAACTTAGCCTGAGGACGGCTGTTGATCACTGGTGCCGTTGTGCTGATCGGGCTGGGTCGGGCTGGTTTGGGCGGGAAGACGCGCTGCTTCGGTGCGGGGTGAGGGCAAGATGTTGAACCCGGATGTCAGGCTGGAATGGTTCGTCTCCTTCCTCGCGGTCATCGAAACGGGGAGCTTCGTCGCCGCGGCCGAGTCCACCAAGCGGTCGCAGCCCCGCGTCAGCATGCACGTCGCCGCGCTGGAGCGCGAGATCGGCCTGCCCCTCTTCGACCGCCGCAAGCGCCCCGTGGAGCTGACCGAGGCCGGTGTCGTCCTCGCCGACCACGCCCACGAGATCCTGCGCGCACTGGAGTCCGCGGAGGCCGCGATGGCCCCGTGGCGCAGCGGCGCCCGCGGCGTGGTGACGCTCGGTTCGTACCCGAGCGCGAGCGCCGCGTTCGTGCCCGCCCTGCTGCAGGGGCTGGCACGCACCAGCCCCGAGGTGCGGGTGGTGCTGGTGGAGCGGTCGACGCTGGAGCTGGACGACGCCCTCACCTCCGGTGCCGTCGACGTCTACCTGCGCCCGATGTCGCCCCCGCCGTCCTCCGCCTCGGTGCGCAGCCGGCTGCTGTGGGGCGAGTCGCTGGTCGCCATCCACCCCAGCGAGCATCCGCTGGCCGACGTGCCCGACCCGCTGTCCGTCGACGCCGTCGCCGAGCACCCGATCGTCTCGATCGGCCGGCTCGACGCCCCGGAGACCCCCGACTTCGAGACGTACCGGACCTTCCGCGACAACGGCCACGAGATCGAGCCCGTGCAGGCCACCAACCAGCCGCAGACGCTGGTCTCGATGGTCCGCCAGGGCATCGGCGTCGGCGTGACCAACTCGCTGGCCGCCCAGGTCGCCGACGTCGACGGCGTCCGCGTACGGCGGCTGAAGGGGGCCCCGGAGCGCCGCGTGGCGGTCTGCTGGGACTCCTCACGGCCGCTCACGCCGTCGGCCCGTACGCTGCTGCGCGCCATCGTCCGGGCCCGGATCCCGGCCGGCACCCACGCGGTGCCCGCCGCGGCGTGACCGGGCGTGCGTACGCATCCGTCCGGTGCGGCCCGGCACATCAGCTTTGCGAATACTGTCATTCGCAATTCAGTCTTAACGCCCTGGCAGTCCGCTTCTAATGTTTCCGTAGCCGGAACCATGCACGGCTGGGACCGAATGAAGGGAGAGGGGCGTTGACGGAGGAGTCTGATTCCCGGACCGGGGATCTGCACGGCCGTCGTGCGCTCATTACGGGAGCGGGCAGCGGAATCGGGCGTGCAGTGGCGCTCGGACTCGCGGCCGTCGGCGCCGACTTGGTATTGCTGTCGGAGCGCGACAATCTCGACCCGGTGGCCAAAGAGGCCGCTGAATGGGGAGTTTCCGTCACTCGCGTGCACGTCGACCTGACCGATGCCAGGGCCCGCAGAGGTGAGATCAGTCAACTTGTCGAGAGATTCGACCTGGACATTCTGGTCAACAATTCAGGGCTCATTCGCAGAGCCCCGGCCGCGGAATTCGGGGACGCCGACTGGTACGACGTCGTGGAGCTGAACCTGCACGCCGCATTCGAGCTGACCCGGGCCATCGGCGCGGGCATGCTGGAGCGCGGTTACGGCAAGATCATCAACATCGCGTCGGTGCTCAGCTTCCAGGGCGGGATGTACGTCCCGTCGTATACGTCGAGCAAGCACGCCCTCGTCGGACTGACCCGCGCCCTGGCCAACGAGTGGGCCGGCCGCGGGGTCAACGTCAACGCCGTGGCCCCCGGCTACATCGACACCGCCGTGACCTCGGAGCTGCGCGCCGACGGCGTCCGCAGCAACGAGATCCTCGCCCGCATCCCCGCCGGCAGGTGGGGCCGGCCCGCCGACATCGCCGGACCCGTGGTGTTCCTCGCCTCACCCGCCGCCGACTACGTCCACGGCCACGTCCTGGCCGTCGACGGCGGCTGGCTGTCGCGCTGAGACCCGGCCGCGATACAGCACGCACGTACGAGATCGGAGCCAACACGAGATGACGACGACCATCCCGCCGGAGACCATCGCGGCCTTCCACGGCATAGCCACCGCGTCGGTGGCCGACGCCGTCGAGCAGAAGGGCGTACGGGGCTACCTCACCGGGAGCATCAAAGCGGTGCTGCCCGGCAAGTTGGTGGGCCCCGCGGTGACGGTGCAGGAGGTGCCCTCGCACGTGTCGGAGCCCCCCACGCACGCGCTGCGTGCCATCGACGAGTCGGCGCCGGGCAGCGTCATCTGCATCGCCGCGGGCGGCGCCGACGTCGCGGTGTGGGGCGGCCTGATGGCCGCGGGCGCCGTCACCAACCAGATCGCCGGCGCGGTGCTCGACGCCGGTGTCCGGGACGTCGAGGAGATCCGCCGCGACTACCCCGAACTCCCCATCTACGCCCGCGGCGCCGTCCCGGCCACCACCGTCGGCCGCTACCGGACCGTCTCGCTCAACGAGCCGGTCGAGGTCGGCGGCGTGTCCGTACGCCCCGGCGACCTGATCGTCGCCGACAGCGACGGCGTCGTCTGCGTGCCGCTGGAACTGGTCGCCGAGGTGCTGGCGCTGGCCACGGACATCGAGGAGCGCGAGCGCGAGCAGACCCGGCTCATCCGGGAGTCCGGCTCGCTGCGCGGCGGCCTTGAGAAGTACCAGCGGATCTGACGGCGGCGGACATGGACAACGACATCCTCGCCATCGGCGAGCCCCTGCTGGAGTTCAACGCCCGTGCCGAGGGCCGCGAGCCCGTCGCGCCGGGCGACGACTTCGCCGTCGGCTACGGCGGCGACTCGTCGAACTTCGCGGTGGCCGCGCAGCGCTCCGGCGCGCGCACCGGCTACGTCACCCGCATCGGCGACGACGACTTCGGCGACGCCCTGCTGCGGCTGTGGCAGCGCGAGGGTGTCGGCACCGAGCACGTCGTCCGGGAGGCGGGCGGGCGTACCGGGATCTACTTCATCTCCCGTACGCCCGCGGCCAGCAGGTTCACGTACTACCGCGCGGACTCGCCGGCCAGCCGGCTCGCCCCGGCCGACGTACCGGCCGAGGCGATCGCGCGGGCGCGCATGCTGCACGTCACCGGGATCACCCAGGCGATCAGCCCGTCGGCCTGCGACGCGGCCTTTCACGCCATGGAACTGGCCCGCGGCAGCGGCACGCTGATCGGCTACGACCCCAACTACCGCCCTGCGCTCTGGCCCGTCGAACGGGCCCGCGCGGTGGTCATGCGCAGCATCGAGCTGTGCGATGTGGCACTGCCGAACCTGGAGGAGGGCAGGCTGCTCACCGGCCTGCACGAGCCCGAGGAGGTCCTCGACGCCTTCGTGCGCCGCGGCCCCGGCATCGTCGTGCTCAAGATGGGCGACCAGGGCGCCCTGCTGGCCCACGAGGGCACCGTGACCCGCATTCCGCCCCACCCGGTGCGGGCCGTCGACCCCTCAGGGGCCGGCGACACCTTCGACGGCGCGTTCGCGGCCCGGCTCCTGGAGGGTGCCGTACCGCTGGAGGCGGCCCGCTACGCGGCCGTCGCCGCCGCGCTCACCACCACCGGACCGGGAGCGGTCCTGCCGATTCCGCACCGGGCCGCGGTGGACGCGCTGCTCCCCGGCGCTCCCACACCAGCCCCGTAGCCGTACGGATCAGGAGAGACTCATGTTTCGCGCAACACGTCACATAGCTGTGGCGGCGGCTTGTTCGGGAGCCCTGCTGCTGGCCGCCTGCGGCGGCGACTCGACCGTGGACGACGACGTCGACGGCGGCGCAGGCGGCACCGAGCCGACCAAGCTGTCCGCCGGGTACGTCTCCGCCATCGACCAGATCGGCCTGCCGGCCGGCGTCGAGGCGGGCTACTTCGACGAGCAGAACCTCAACGTCAAGCTGAAGGAGCCGTACCCGACCGGCGTGGACGCGCTGAACGCGCTGCAGGCCGGCGAGGTCGACGTGGTCCAGGTCGGCACCCCGGCCATCGCCGCCGCCCAGCAGGGCATCGACCTGGTGCTCGTCGGCAACTACACCGGCTCGTCCTCGCAGCTCAGCATCGACGAGACGATGGCCGTGGTGGCCGGCGGCGACTCCGGCATCGACGGCAAGGACCTCTCGACGCTGCGCGGCAAGCGCATCGGCGTCTCCGAGGGCTCCATCAACCACCTGTATCTCCTCGGCCTGCTGGACGACGCGGGGCTGAAGGCCGGCGACGTCGAGATCGTCAACACCGAGCCGCCGGACATGGCGGTCGCGCTGGAGACCGGCGGCATCGACGCGGGCATCGTCTGGGACCCGTGGCCGATCACCATGACCGGGCAGGTCGACGGCTCGAAGGAAGTGCTGCGCGGCGGGGGTTACATCCCCTTCATCGGCTACCTGGTCACCACGCGCGCCTACGCCGAGAAGAACCCCGAGGTCATCGAGCAGTTCCTGACCGCCCGCGCGCAGACCGACCAGTGGATGCGCGAGAACCCCGACGACGCCGCCGACTCGGCGACGCGCTGGCTGCCGGGCACCGAGAAGGCGGTCGCGCAGGAGGCGATGAAGCACAACGTCAAGCAGCTCGACGGCCGCTTCTCCGCCTGCAACTACCTGGCGCTCGACACCCTCGCGGCCCTGCTGGCCGAGCAGGGCAACGTCGAGAAGGGCTTCGACGTCAACAAGTACTTCCAGCCCGAGCCGATCCTCAAGGTCATGAAGGACAACCCCGACCTCTTCGCCGACCTGCCGCCCGTCCCGGACGCCGCGGCGATCGAGGGCGGGTACACCTTCGACCGCGACACGGCCGCCGAGGCCTGCCCGTCGTGACCACGCCCCGTACCGAAAAACAGGCCACGGCCGCCGGGGCAGCAGCGCAAGCGCAAGCGGGGCGGGTCCAACACCCCGGCCGCGCGCGCGATCTCCGCGCTGTGGTTCCTCACCCCGCTCGCGCTGCTCGTCGTGGTGTGGCTGGTGGCCGTCACGATCACCGATCCGCCGCTGCGGGTCTTCCCCCAGGTCGGCGACGTGCTCTCGGCACTGGGCGACATGTGGTCCAGCGGCGAGCTGTTCGACCACCTCGGCGCGAGCCTGCGCCGCATGGGCATCGGCGCGGCGCTCGCCATCGCCACCGCCCTGCCCTTCGGCATCGCGCTGGGCTCCAGCGCGGCGATGTCGGCGTTCTTCTCCCCGCTGCTGAGGTTCTCCGTGGCGCTCGCGGGCATCGCCTGGATCCCCGTCGCCACCCTGTGGTTCGGCTACGGCGACAAGGCCGTGATCTTCATCGTGTGGAACGCCATGTTCTTCGCGATCACGTACAACGCGATGCTCGGCGTCCGGCAGATCCCGACCCAACTGCTGCGTGCCGCACGCAGCATGGGCACGAGCCGGCTGCGGATGTTCTGGGAGGTGCTGCTGCCGGGCGCGCTGCCCAGCGTCGTCACCGGCCTGCGGGTCGGCCTCGGCTACGGCTGGCGCGGGCTGGTCGCCGCGGAGATCATCGCGAGCAACGCGGGCCTCGGCTATGCCCTGTTCCAGGCGCAGAAGTACTTCCGGACCGACGTGATCATCGCTTCGATGGTCATCATCGGCGTGCTCTGGCTGCTGATGGACCGGCTCATGCTGGCCCCGCTGGAGAAGCGCACGGTCGAGCGCTGGGGCATGACGGAAGGGAGGGGCTGATGGCGTCGGACACGACGGACACGGCCAAGGCAGCCGAGCCCGTACGGCGCGCGCCCGCGGGGCGCAGGCCGCGCAAGGGTGCGAGCCCCGGCGTGGTACGCGCCCGGAGGGTCTGGCTCTGGCTCACCCGCCGCGCCGCGTTCCGCACCCTCGGCCCGTTCGTGCCGGTCATCGCGCTGTGGTGGCTGGTCGCGGAGATGGGCGTGTTCGACGAGGCGTTCTTCGTCGGCCCGCCGCGGGTGGTCGAGGAGTTCGGCGACCTGATGGAGAAGGGCATCCTGCCCGGCTATCTGACGGACTCGCTGACCAGGCTGGCGTACGGCGTCGGCTTCGGCCTGGCCATCGGCCTGCCGATGGGCTTCGTGGTGGCGATGTTCGCCAAGGTCCGCCGGTTCTTCTGGCCGATCCTGCTGTTCTTCCAGGCGGTCGCCGACATCGCCTGGCTGCCGATCGTGATCGTCTGGTTCGGCTTCAGCCTGACCGCGGTCACCTTCGTGATCGTCTACACGATCGTCTTCCCGCTGATGCTGAGCGTCGTCGCGGGTGTGGAGCAGGTGCCGCGCGAACTGCTGCGCGCGGCGCGCAGCCTCGGCGCGAGCCGGACGCGGGTGTTCTTCGAGGTCATCCTCCCGGGCGCACTGCCGTCCGTGGCGGGCGGCGTCCGCACCGGGCTCGGCTACGGCTGGCGCGCCCTGGTCGCCGCCGAGATCATCGTCGGCACCAGCGGTGTCGGCTTCATGATGTTCGACGCCCGCCGGGTGGGCGACATCAGCCAGGTGTTCCTGGGCATGGCAGTGCTGGGAATCCTGTGGTACGCGCTCGACGCCATGGTCCTGGCGCCGTTCGAGCGCGCCACCGTCGAACGGTGGGGCATGGTACGGAGTTTGGAGGCCGACGGATGACGGCGCTGGAGATCACAGGACTGCAGAAGAACTACGTCGACTCGTACAGCGGCGAGGAGGTCACCGCCATCGGCGACGTCTCGTTCAGCGTGGACGAGGGCGAGTTCGTCTCCGTGCTCGGCCCGAGCGGCTGCGGCAAGACGACCGTGCTGAACATCGTCGCCGGCTTCGTGAACCTCACGGAGGGCGAGGTCGTCGTCGACGGCCAGGCGGTCAGCGGCCCCGGCCCGGACCGCGGCGTGGTGTTCCAGAGCCACGCGCTCTTCCCCTGGAAGACGGTGCTGGGCAACGTGGTCTTCGGGCTGCGGATGAAGGGCGTGCCGCGCGCCGAACGGGACGCCAAGGGCAAGGAGTTCCTGGAGCTCGTCGGGCTCGGCGGCTTCGAGCACAAGTACCCGCACGAGCTGTCCGGCGGCATGCAGCAGCGCCTGGGCGTGGCCCGCGTGCTGGCCAACGAGCCGGCCGTGATGCTGATGGACGAGCCGTTCGCCAGCATCGACGCCCAGACGCGGCGCAAGCTGCAGGAGGACCTGACCCGCATCTTCGAGAAGCGGCACCCGACGGTCTTCTTCGTCACCCACGACGTGGACGAGGCGGTGTTCCTCTCCGACCGGATCGTGGTGCTGTCCAAGCGCCCGAGCCGGGTACGGGAGATCGTCACCGTCGACCTGCCCCGGCCGCGGGAGTGGCGTACGGCGCTGGAGATGCCGGAGTTCCGGGAGATCGCGAACCGGGTCAACGAGCTGCTCGTCGACGACGAGGGCGCGGCGGCCGGCGCCGGCGCGACGGACGACGCGGGAGGTGCGACCGATGGCGACGGAACGGCAGTCGCTGGCGTTTAGGGCGGTCCGCAGCCCCACGATCCGCCGGCTGCTCATCCTGGTCCTGCTCATCGTGGCGTACCAGGTCTGGCTGACGGTCCAGGCGAGCGGCAAGGTCGACCCGGCGGTCGGCGACGAGCGCGACATGCGGGGCCGCTTCTCCGCCGACGTCGAGCTGGGCTTCCCGCCGGAGCGGTACCACATCCTGCGGATGCAGAAGCACGGCCGGATCGCCGGCACGGACGGCAACGTCGTGCATCTGCGCGGCGTGGCGCCGGCCGGCGTGGACGCGCTGGCGCGGGAGTACTGGATCGAGCGCATCGTGCCGCCGGAGGACGAGATCCCGGCGGCGCGGTGAGCACGCGGTCGGCGCGCTGAAGCCGGGAGCCCGTACGCACCACCGTGGTCGGGTGCGTACGGGCTCCTCGTCTGCCGCCCGGAGGCGGTGACGGGGGCTCAGCTCCAGGTGCGGTCCCAGGCCGGGTTGTCGTTCCACTCCTTCGTCGGCGCGAACAGCTTCTCGCCCTCGGCCAGGTGCTTGGCCATCTCCTTCTCGTCCAGCTCCACGCCCAGCCCCGGGGCGTCGGTCACGTGGTAGAAGCCGTCCTTCAGCAGCGGCTCGCCGCCCGCGATGAGGTCGTTCCAGAACTTCACGTCGCTGGCGTGGTACTCCAGGCAGACGAAGTTCTCGGTGGCGGCGGCGATGTGCGCGCTGGCCATCGCGCCGATCGGCGAGCCCGCGTAGTGCAGCGGCATCGCCATGCCCTGCTCGCGCGCGTAGTCGCCGATGCGCTTGGTCTCCAGGATGCCGCCGGCGGTCGCCGGGTCGGGCTGGATCAGGTCGACGGCGCCCTCGTCGACGAGGGTGCGGAACGACTCCAGGCCGTACATGTCCTCGCCGGTCATGGTGGGGACGTTGACGGCCTTGGTGATCTCCTTCCAGTCGTCCGTGCGGAACCACGGCACCAGGTCCTCCAGCCAGGCGAGGTTGTAGCGCTCGAAGCGGTTCGCCAGCCGGATCGCGGTGTTGACGTCGAAGTGGCCGAAGTGGTCCATGCCCATGGGGATGTCGTAGCCGACGGCGTCCCGCACCGCCTCCACGTACTCCGCCATGGCGTCCAGGCCCTTGTCGGTGATCTGCACCATGGTGAGGCCGTGCTCGGTCATGCCGTAGCCGCCGGGGGTGCCGTCGTACTGCTGGAGGTTGCCGTCGTACAGGCTCTTGCCGACGACCGCGCCCGGCAGGTCCTGGACGATTTCCAGGCCGAGGTCCATCTTGAGGAAGGTGAAGCCCATCTCCACGCGCTCTTTCATGCGCTGCGCGTAGACCTTCGGGTCCTCGGACTCGGTGGTGTCGGTGTAGAGGCGTATCTTTCTGCGGTAGGCGCCGCCGAGCATCTGGAACACCGGCACGCCGTACGCCTTGCCCGCCAGATCCCACAGCGCCATCTCGACACCTGAGACACCGCCGCCGCGGCGGCCGTGGTTGCCGAACTGCTTGAGGCGGGTGAAGAGCATCTCGACGTTGCACGGATTCTCGCCGAGGAGCCGGCTCTTCAGCTCCAGCGCGTAGCGCTTGTCGGCGTCGTCGCGCACCTCGCCCCAGCCGGAGATGCCCTGGTTGGTCTCGATGCGGACGATCGGGCTGGTGAACGGCACGCCCTCCAGCACCGCCACCCGCAGATCCGTGATCTTCAGCTTGCTCGGCTTCGACGCCCTGCTGACTTTCTGGGTGAGGAACTCGACCTGTTCTTCCGCCGGTCGGAATGCGAGTGCGCCGAGCCCGAGGCCGCCAGCGGCAGCGGCTGCCCCGAGTCCCAGTACGGTGCGCCTGGAACGCGTGCCGGTGCCGTTCTCGGATTCCTGCATGTGGGGGTCCTCCGTAAGGATTCCGGGAAATTCTGCGGCACACCCTAGGTGCGGGACCGGTGGGGTGGGAGCGGTCCCGCAGCGTTAGTTTCCGTATACATTCATCAGGAAAGCGAATGCGTGCAGGGAAGCCCGCTCGATTCGGTTCGCGAATGGGCCCATCCCCAACTCGCCCTTAACGGCGGAGGATCCCGTACGTACGCTGCGCCCATCCCCCTGTGCGGCTGCGTACCCTGTACGACGTACTAGCTGTACGCACCATGGAGTACGCACCGCGCACGATGCACTACCGCACCATCAGGCAGCCGGCAGAGCACAGAAAGCGAAGGTGACGTATGGAACCCCCCGCGCACGACGGCAGTTCGCGCAGGTCATTCCTCAAGCGCGGCTCGACCGCCGCCGCGGCCGCGGCGATCGGCGCCTCGGCGGGCGCCGCGGGTTCCGCGTTCGCGGCGCCCGGCCCGGGCGGCGGCAACGGCGGCAACGCCCCGTTCCCGCAGCTGAACTGGCCCGACGACGTCCGTGAAGGACCCGACACCCCCAAGCTCTGCCAGTGGATGTCCCGCAGACCCAGCGAGGCCACCGTGCGCCGCTGGCGGCAGGCCGGCATCACCGGCGCGCTCGTCACCGACGTGCCCGCCGTCCCCTGGGACGCCGACGAACTGCGCGCCGACCGCGAGCGCGTCGAGGACATGGGCATGCACGTCACCGCCTACCTCATCAGCGCCCCGGACGCGGTGGTACGCGGCGAGGACGGCCGGGACCAGGCCATCGAGGACATCAAGACCTCGCTGCGGGCCGCGGGCGAGGCCGGCATCGGCGTCGTCGAATACAACTGGTACGTCCACCGCTTGAAGGAGGGCTACTACGAGGAGATCGACGAGACCGACCGCATCGGCGCCGGCTACACCGCCTTCGACCTCGACCACGAGGTCGACGGCGTCAAGGTCCGCGACCTCCCCCGCCCCGACGGCGTCCCCGCGTTCACCCGCGACGAACTCTGGGACCACTACGAGCACTTCCTGCGCGAGGTCATCCCGGTCGCCGAGGAGGCGGGCGTGCGCATGGCCGTGCACCCCAACGACCCGCCCGCCGCGATCAGCCGCGGCAACCCGCAGATCATGGGCTCGGTCCCGGACTGGAGGCGGATGGTCGAGACCGTCGACAGCCCGTCGAACGGCATGACCGTGCACGCGGGCGTGACCGCCGAGGTCGGCTTCGACTCCGTCGACTTCCTGCGCTGGATGAGCCGCAAGGACCGGGTCAACCACATCCACTACCGCAACGTGCGCGTGGACGAGCCGCAGGTGAAGTACGCCGAGGTGTTCCCGGACACCGGCGAGACCGACATGTTCGGCTTCATGCGCCAGCTCGTCCGCGCCGGCTACCCGCGCGGCATCCTCGCCGAGCACCCGCGGGCGAACGACTTCGACCGGGAGAACGGGTCGGACCAGAGCAACCAGTACAAGGACGTGGGCGGCGGCGGTCACGGCATGGAGCTGTACGACACCGGCTACGCCCGGGCGATGATGCAGGCCGCGCTGATCATGGAGCGGGGCCGGTTCGGTCGCGGGGACGACGACGAGCAGTGAGCGGACTGCTCTTCGAGGACGCGGCCCGGGCCGCCCTGCGCCGCGGCGTGGCCGCGGTCGCGGACGCGGCCCGGGTCACGCTGGGGCCGCGCGGGCGGCTGGTGGTGCTCGGCGGTACGGGGCCGGGGTCGGCCGGCTCCCGTAGCGGCGGTGCCGGGGACGCCGGACCGGGGGCCGGCAGCGGGGCCGGGGGCGGCGGAACCGGCGGCGGGGCCGGCGCTGCCTCCGGCCCCGTGGTCACCCGCGACGGCGCCACCGTCGCCGACGCCGTCCGGCTCTCCGACCCGTACGCGAACCTCGGCGCCTCCCTCGTCCGCCAGGCCGCCACCCGCACCCGCCGCGCCGTCGGCGACGGCACGACGACCACCATCGTGCTCACCCAGGCGCTGTTCGCCGCCGGGCTGCGCGCGGTGACCGCCGGGGCCGATCCCGTCGCCGTACGCCGCGGCCTGGACGCCGCGGCGGAAGCGGCCGTCGCGCACCTGACCGCCACCGCCCGCCCCGTCGACGGCGAGCAGGACACCGCGCGGGTCGCCGCCGCGGCGGCCCGCGACCCCGAGCTGGGCGAGCTGGTCGCCCGCGCCTTCGCCAAGGCCGGGCAGAACGCGGCGATCTCCGTGGAGGAGGCGCATGTGGCGGGCGTGGAGCTGGAGTTCACGGAGGGGCTGCGGCTGGACCGCGGCTTCCTCAGCCCGTTCATGATGACCCACCCCGAGCAGGGCACGGCCGTGCTGGAGGACCCCTACGTCCTGCTGCACCACGGGCGCATCGCCGGGCCCGAGGACCTGCTGCCGGTCATGGAGCGGGTCGCGGCCACCGGCCGCCCGCTGCTGGTCGTCGCGGACTCCGTCCAGCAGGATGCGCTCGCGGCGCTGGTCGCCAACCGCCTGCGCGGCACGCTGCTCTGCGCGGCCGTCCCCGCGCCGGCGCTGGGCGCGCGGCGGCTGGCGCACCTGGAGGACCTGGCGGCGCTGACGGGCGCGGAGGTGGTGCTGCCGGAAAAGGGGATGCTGCTGAGTGCCACGGAGCTGCCGTCCCTGGGGCGGGCGGAGCGGGTCGTGGTGACGAGGCGCACGACGACGGTCTCGCGGGGAGCGGGCGCCGCGGAGGCGGTGGCGCGGCGGGTGGCGCACCTGGAGTACGCGCTGGCCGAGGCGGCGTCCGACTTCGACCGGGAGGTGCTGGAGCTGCGGCTGGCCCGGCTGACGGGCGGGGTGGCGTTGCTGCGGGTCGGCGGCGCCACGGACCCGGAGCGGGCGGAGCGGCGGGAGCGCGTCGCGGGGGCGGTCGCGGCGGTACGGGCGGCGCTCGCGGAGGGCGTCACGCCGGGCGGCGGCACGGGCCTGGCAGGGGCGCGGGAGGCGGTGGACGCACTGCTGGGCGGTACGGAGCCGAAGGGCGCGGCCCGTACGCAGCCCGCGGGAATCCGGCCCGACGGGACAGCCGCGCCCGACGGGACCGCGGTCCGTGCCCTGTCCGCCGACGAGCGGGCGGGTGCCCTGGCCGTACGGGCCGCCCTCACCGCTCCGCTGCGGCAGCTCGCCGACAACGCCGGCGCGGACGGCGCCCGCGTCGTCGCCGAGACGGCCGGCCTGCCCCCGGGCCACGGCTGGAACGCGGACACCGGCACGTACGGCGATCTGCCGGCGGCGGGCGTCCTCGATCCGGTCCGCGTGCCCCGTACCGCACTGCGGAACGCCGCCTCCGTGGCGGGGCTGATGCTGACCGCGGGCGCCCTCGTGGTCGACCGGGCGCCGCGCGACCCCGACGCGGTCAGCTGGCGCCGCCGGGGCCACGGGCACCACCACGGGAAGGGCCACCACGGCAAGGGCCACCAGCACGGGCACCACCACTGAGGGACGGACGGACGACCGGCGACTTGCTGTCAGTGGCGTGCAGCACAATGGTCGGCGGACGACGGAAGGACGGTGCCATGGCGGTGTGGGACGAGCTGGTCGGGCAGCAGCGGGTCGGCGAGCAGCTTGCCGCCGCCGCCCGCGCCGCCGACGCCCGGGTCACGGCGGAATCCGGCACCGCCGCCCCCGGCGGCCACCCCGCCGACGCCGCGCCGCCCTCCAACTCCGCGATGACGCACGCCTGGCTGTTCACGGGACCGCCGGGCGCCGGCCGGGCGACGGCGGCCCGCGCGTTCGCCGCCGCGCTCCAGTGCGTCAGCCCGGACCGCGCCGCCGCCGGCCCCGGGTGCGGGTTCTGCGACGGCTGCCACACGGCGCTCGTCGGCACCCACGCCGACGTCGCCGTCGTCGCCACCGACCTGCTCACCATCGGCGTCAAGGAGACCCGCGAGCTGGTCCGCCGCGCCCAGCTCGCCCCCTCCGGCGGCCGCTGGCAGATCATCGTCGTCGAGGACGCCGACCGCCTCACGGAAGGCGCCGGCAACGTGCTGCTGAAGGCCATCGAGGAGCCCGCCCCGCGCACGGTGTGGCTGCTGTGCGCCCCGTCGCTGGAGGACGTGCTGCCCACGATCCGCTCCCGCTGCCGCCACCTCTCCCTCAGCACCCCCGCGGTCGCGGCGGTCGCCGCGGTCCTCGTCCAGCGCGACGGCATCACCCCCGCGGTCGCCGAGTCCGCCGCCCGCGCGGCCGGCGGCCACCTCGACCGCGCCCGCCGCCTGGCCACCGACGACCGCGCCCGCGAACGCCGGGCGGCGGTGCTGCGGATACCGCTGCGCGTCGAGGACATCGGCGGCTGCCTGCGCGCGGCGCAGGAGCTGGTCGAGGTCGCGGCGGACGCGGCGAAGGAGCGGGCCGAGGAGCTGGACGAGCAGGAGACGGAGGAGATGCGCACGGCGCTCGGTGCGCAGCCCGGCGGCCGGATGCCGCGCGGTACGGCGGGCGTGATGAAGGACCTCCAGGAGCGCCAGAAGCGCCGGGCGACGCGCAGCCAGCGCGACAGCCTCGACCTGGCCCTCACCGACCTCGCGGGCTTCTACCGGGACGTACTCGCGCTCCAGCTCGGCGCGGTGGCCGACGCCTCGCTGCTGCCCTGCGCGGACGTGGGGGAGGGGCTGCGGCGGATCGCGGAGGACAGCAGCGCGGAGATGACGCTGCGGCGGATCGACGCGATCATGGCCTGCCGGGACGCGCTGGAGCGGAACGTGGCGCCGTTGCTGGCGCTGGAGGCGATGACGGTGACCCTGCGCAAACCGTAGAGAAACGTACGCGGCCCCCGCCCCCCACCCGCCCATGTCACCCGTACGGGGAGAGGGTGACCGGGCGGAGGCCCCACTCCCAGCGGTTACGCTCAGGCGCATGGATTTCCGCAGCCTGTTCCGTACGGCCGCACCCGTCACCGCGCTGGTGGTGCTGGTCGGCGCCGCCGGGTGTGACTCCGGCGCCTCCGACGACGGCGGTACGGACACCGGCGGCAGCGGCGCCGACGCCGCCCGCGCCGGCACCGTCAGCAAGGTGCTCGAACCGCTCCCGGCGCGGATCCCCGCGGACCTCAAGCCGTACTACGAGCAGAAGCTGCGCTGGACCGAGTGCGACGCCCCCGGCTTCGACTGCGCGACGCTGCGCGTACCGCTGGACTACGCCGAGCCGGACGGCGGGGACGTGAAGCTGGCGGTGGCCCGCAAGCGGGCCGAGAACCCGGGCGAGCGCCTGGGCTCCCTGCACGTGAACCCCGGCGGCCCGGGTGCGTCGGCGATCGACTTCCTGCAGAACTTCGCGGGCATCGGGTATCCGGCGGAGGTCCGGTCCCGGTACGACATCGTGGCGGTGGACCCGCGCGGCGTGGGCAGCAGCCAGCCGGTGAAGTGCCTGACCGACGCGGAGTTCGAGGCGCACACCCAGGTCGACCAGACGCCGGACGACGAGCGCGAGGTCGAGGCGCTCACCGCGTCGTTCGAGCGCTTCGCCGAGGGCTGCGCGAAGCGCGCGGGCGACCTGCTGGGCCATGTCTCGACCGAGGAGGCGGCCCGGGACATGGACGTCTTCCGCGGCGTCCTCGGCGACGAGAAGCTGACGTACGTCGGCGCCTCGTACGGCACGATGCTCGGCGCCACCTACGCGGGCCTCTTCCCGCAGCGCGCGGGCCGCCTCGTCCTCGACGGGGCGATGGACCCGTCCCTCACCTCCCGGCAGCTGAACCTCGACCAGAACGCCGGTTTCACCACCGCCTTCGACTCCTTCGCCGAGGACTGCGTCCAGCGCTCCGACTGCCCGCTCGGCACGGACAGCGCCGAGGACGCGGGCAAGCAGCTCCGCGCCTTCCTGGACCGCCTCGACTCGCAGCCGGTGCCGACCGGCGAGAAGCGCAAGCTCGGCGAGCCGCTGGCGACGATGGGCGTGCTGATGGCCATGTACCAGGAGGACTTCTGGCCGCAGCTCCGCGGCTCGCTGACGGACGCCATGGAGCGCAAGGACGGCAGCGGACTGCTGGCGCTGGCGGACATGTACTTCGAACGCGAGCCGGACGGCTCGTACGGCAGCATGATGTACGGCTTCGCCGCCGTGAACTGCATCGACCAGCCGCCGCCCTTCGAGACCCCGGCGGACGTCGAGAAGCTGGTCCCGGACTTCGAGGCGGACTCCCCGGTCTTCGGCCGCGACTTCGCCTGGGCCGCCCTGAACTGCGCCGACTGGCCCGTCACCGCCACCGGCGAGGCCAACCGCATCGAGGCCGCGGGCACCCCCCCGATCCTGGTCGTCGGCACCACCCGCGACCCGGCGACCCCGTACGTCTGGGCGGAGAGCCTGGCGGCCCAGCTTGAGGAGGGCGTGCTGCTGACGTACGAGGGCGACGGCCACACGGCGTACGCGCGGGGCAACGGCTGCATCGACGGCGCGGTCGGCACCTTCCTCCTGGAAGACACCCCGCCCCAGGACGGCAAACGCTGCGAGTAGCCCCCACACAAACCGCGTGCAGAGGACCCCGGGGAACTGTGTAAACTTGTCGCCGTTACCAGGGCCCCGGCCCGCAACCTGCCGCCTTAGCTCAGTCGGCCAGAGCGACGCACTCGTAATGCGTAGGTCAAGGGTTCGATTCCCTTAGGCGGCTCCGCTGGACCCCAGCTCAGAATCTCTCTGAGCTGGGGTTTTTTGGTTCAGCGGATGCGACGGCGGCGCCGCGCGCGTTCGGCTCGGGTGCTCCCGGTCTCAGTTCTGGTCTCAGACGTGGCCCCCGGGCGAGGCATGAAGGCGTCTCCCACGCGGCGCATGGCGTCCTTCGAGAGGTGCGATCTGCCCTTGACGTACCGCCGCGTCTGGCTGATCTGGGTGTGCCGAAGGATCTCCATGATGGTCGGCATGTCCACCCCCAGCTCGTTCAGGATCGTGCCGGCGGTGTGGCGGCTGCCGTCGTACAGGCGACGGTCATCGATGCCCGCTTCGGCAAGCAGCTTGAACTCCTCCCAGTCCGCCCGCGGGTCCAGCGGACGCCCGTCCGGCCGGGTGAACACCGCCTTGTGCTCCTGCCACAGCTCGCCCGCGACGGCCCGCGCCTCCTCCTTTGGTCCCCACCGGTGCCGCCGTGTCCTTCTTGCTGCCCGCACCACGGTCGTCCAGCCGAAGGCTGGGCGGCCCGGTGACGAGGTCGCCTCACCATCCGCGGCGGTATCGCGGCGGGCCAGCCGTTCACCGCCGCAGGCCTGGCCGGACCGGCGTACTGTCCGCGGTCCCCCTGATCGGCGCAGGAACCGGCTTGGTCATACCCCTCGGGTGGCTACGCAGCCGTGGCGGTACTGCTCGCCGTCGGCCCTCTCATCGTGCTCGTGCGCCGCCGCTTCAGCGCGTGATGCCCGCTGCCGGGTGTAGCTTCGGGTTGTAGTTCCAGTTGTACGTCCAAGGGCGAACGGTCGATAGAAGCAAGGGGCTTCGC
Organism: Streptomyces sp. B5E4; assembly: GCF_039871555.1. NCBI lineage: Bacteria > Bacillati > Actinomycetota > Actinomycetes > Kitasatosporales > Streptomycetaceae > Streptomyces > Streptomyces sp. B5E4. The sequence continues at coordinate 19,904 of NZ_JBDPMI010000013.1, read as the reverse complement.
CCGAAGGCAGACGGAGACAACGGAGACAAGGAAATACGCGTGGTTGTGCCCATCGAATCCGAGGAGTGGCCTGCGCGCAGCCTGCTGGGGGCGCTGTCGCTCCCGGCGCGGCTGGAAATGCTCGGCCTGGGTACATACGTTCAGTACGACGCAGGCGCCGTGCTCCTGCGAGAGGGGTGGGACGACCGACACGTACTGCTGTTGCTGTCCGGGTTCGTCAAGGTCACGGCGACCGTGGAGAACGGTGAGACCTCGCTCCTCGCGGTCAGGGCCGGTGGGGACACCGTGGGTGAGATGGCGGCCATGGACGGAGCGCCGCGCTCGGCGACGGTGATCGCCTGTGGGCCGCTGACCGCCCGGAGACTGCCAGCCGACGTGCTGCGGGAGCTGCTGCTGAGCCGGCCCGAGATCTCCATAACCCTGACCGGGATCATCGCCAACCGGCTGCGCTGGGCGAATCGGCGGCGGCTTGATTTCCGCGGGTACCCGGCGAAGGTGCGGCTGGCCCGGCTGTTGGTGGAACTCGCGGACTGCTATGGAGCTGAGCGGGCCGATGGAGTGGAGATTGGCTGCTCACTGACACAGCCGGAACTGGCCACGATGGTCGGCGCCGCCGAGACGACCATCCACAAGGTGCTGGGTGAACTGCGCAAGGACGTCTTGCTGAAGACCGGCTACCGAACCACCACGATACTGGACCTTCCCGGGCTCACCAGACTCGCGGACCTGTCGCCTCCGCAGCCGTAGTCGAGCCGGCGTCAGATCAACACCGGCAGCAAGACCACGCTCAGTCCTGCGCTCACACCCATGGCGGCCGTGCACACCACCATGCTCGCCAGCCAGCGGTACTTGCGTACGGCGACGTGGGCGAGGAAGCGCACGGTGTGTGACAACTCCCGGCGATCCGAGGCATCGTCCGGGTGCGCGCCCCCCGCGGGCAGCGTATCGGTCGGGAGGATGTCGGGGCCCGACGCCAGATGGACGAAGCCGTACCGGTTGCTGACCGGGCCCCGCAGCATCCGGGGACGCAGTGTCCCTGCCAGGCTCACCGCGCCCCCGACCAGACCGCAGACGAACAAGGTCAGCAGCGTCCCCGCGAACGCCCCGGCCGCACCGCCCTGGCCGCAGACGAGCACGGACTGTCGGATCCACGTTCCAGCCGTGCCGACGAGCGCCGCCTGCACCGCCGCCATGATCCCGGCCTTCGCGTCCGCGTGCTGGTGGGTTGTCTGTAGTGCGGTGAACATGTACATCGCGGGGCGGCTGCTGGCTGCCTGCCCGGTCGCTGCCATGAGGTCTCCTCCGGTCCACAAGAACGAGTTCTGTCCAGTAAGACGGCGAACGCGGCCACCGGACCAGTCACTTCTGCAGGTTCTACGGACTTCAGAGGCGGTCGCATTTCCCAGCAACCCGTACTTCCACGGGGTTCACACCGGAATACGGGTGTACGAATGCTGGTACCGGCGCTCGCCTTCGGGGGAGCGGGCGGGCGTCGGTTCCCCCGGGCTCTGCGCAGTAACTCCGTGTTTGAAGGGGATTTGAGGGATGCGTCAATCTCCCTCAGAGGTTCGTGTATGGAGAGGTGCCATGGTAGGGAACGGTGTGGACGAGCCGGGCGACGTACGGGCGTTCGGGCGCAGGTCATTGCTGGCGGTCGACGCGAAGGGATACGGCAGCGTTGACGCGGAGACGCAGCGTTTGTTCCAGGAGACGATCGTACGGTTGCTGGACACGGCGGCCGCCACCGCGGGGCTGAACCGCGAGGAGTGGGTGACACAGGAGGGCGGGGACTCGCTGTTCGCCGTCCTGCCCGGGGTTGTCTCCGAGCCCGCCCTGGTCGACGACTTCATGCGTGCCCTGGACAGCGGCCTGCGAGCCTTCAACTTCGGCCAGGGGCAGCGGCCCTGGCTCAGGCTGAGAGCGGCCGTCCACTTCGGCTCGGCCGCGCTGGGCGCCAACGGCTTCGTCGGGCGGGCCCCGGTCGAGACAGGTCGCATCCTCGACTGCGCTGCTCTGCGCACCGCCCTGGTCCGGGCGCCGTACGCGTGCCTGGCGGTCGCGGTGTCGGCAACTGTCTTCCGCGATGTTGTAGAGGAGGCGTACACCAGCATCCCGCCGGAGGAGTTCCGGCGCGTGACCGTAGAGGAGAAGGAGCACCAGGGGGAGGCCTGGATCTGGGTGCCCGGCGCCGACGTACGGCATCTGGACCTTGAGCCGGACCTGCAGGAGGACACACCGGGCTCGGGGCCTTCCGTCGGCAACTTGCGGACTGGGGATGGCAGCGCGGTCGTCGTGGGGCACGGGAGCAGCGCGACGGTCAACAACGGCCCGGGAGGTCCGCCTTCTCCGGCTTCCGGAAGCGAAGGTGACCGGCCGTGACCGAGAACACCTTCGGGCAGCATGAGGCGGACGGCCGGGCGGGGAGCCAGGGCCCAAGCGTCGGCGACCTGAGGAGTGGCCCGGGCAGCGCGATCGTCGTGGGGCACGGGGGCAACGCGACGATCAACAACGTCTATGGCACGCGCCTGCCCGCGATCGAGGAACTCCCCGCCCCCCCTGCTCCCGAACCCGAGTGGCTGATGACGCAGCCCAGCCGCCTGCTGGACGCGCGCAGCCACGTCGTCCCCTTCATCGGCCGGGAAGCCGAACTGGAGCGGCTGCGGCAATGGCGAAACGCCCCGGGCTCGCGTTTGTCGGCCCTGCTCCTGCACGCACCCGGCGGGCAGGGAAAAACCCGGCTCGCCATAGAGTTCGCCGAACGGTCCCGGAGCCGTGACCTGCCGCCGGCCGAGCGATGGCAGGTCTGGCAGGCGGGACTCCGGGGCACCCCGACCGGTCAGTCCACCCCGTTCGCCGACACGTCCCAGCCCGACGCCGAGGCTGGGGTCCTGCTCGTCGTGGACTACGCCGACCGATGGGCGCACAGCGAACTGGAACGCCTGCTGTCCTACCCCGAGCTCAACCAGCAGCGGCCCACACGGATCCTGCTGATCGGCCGGACCGTCCGCTGGTTCGCCGCCCTCCGCGCCGAGCTCGGCGCACGCCAGGCCGACTCCGGTGATCTGCCCCTGCTCCCGCTGGCTGAGGACCGGCTGCGTATGTTCGCCGCCGCCCGTGACCGCTACGGCGCCACCGACCTGTACGACCTGCCGGATACCGCGACCATCCAGCCGCCCGGCTCCCTCGGTCACCGTGACTTCGGCCTGACGCTGAACCTGCACATGGCCGCCTTGGTCGCCGTGGACGCCCGCGTCCACGGCAAGGACCCGTCGCTCACCGAACCGCACGAGCTGTCGGCGTACCTCCTGGACCGTGAACGCCTGGCGTGGCAGCGGCTCTACGACGCAGGACGACACGGGCAGGACTACCGGACCCGGCCCACCGTGATGGCCAAAACCGTCTTCACCGCCGTACTCACCGGGGCGGTCGACCACCCCACCGGGGAACAGGCCCTAGCGGCACTGAAACTGGCCGAACACCCCCAGGACCTCATCGACGACCACCGGTTCTGCTACCGGCCCGCCGACGACGCGACCGTTTTGGAACCCCTCTACCCCGACCGCTTCGCGGAGGACTTCCTCGGCCTGCTCATCCCCGGGCACGCCATCAGCTCCTATGAGCCCGACCCCTGGGCAATGCATGTCTCGGGCACCCTGACCCTCAAGAAGGACCTCAGGAGCGTCATCGCCCCGCGTGCGGTGACCTTCCTCGCATCGGCCGCAGGCCGCTGGATCCATGTCCGCGAGAAGGTCCTGTACCCGCTGTTGTGCGACGATCCCGCCCTCGCGATCGCGGCCGGAAGCTCAGCCCTTTCTACGCTCGCCGCCCTCGGCGACACGAGCGACCGGGACGGCCCGGATGTCTCAGAGGTCCCGGAAAAGAGCCCCATCGACCCCGAGTTTCTGGCCGTACTCGAGGCCGTCGAATCGCATCTGCCCGAGGGCCGCGATGTCAACCTGGACATCGGCATCCTCGCGGTCATGGAAGTCCTGATCGCCCATCGACTGTCCACCACCACCGACCTCGGCGAACGGGCCTGGCTGTACGGCACCCTGGCGTGGCGCCGTGCCAACGCTGGGCGCAGGGAGGAGGCGATCCCCCCGGGCGAGGAGGCCGTCCGCCTGCACCGGCAGCTGGTCGAGGCCGACCCCGAGCAACTCGGCCACCTCAGTTACCTGGCCACCTCTCTGGCCAATCTCAGCGACAGCCTGTCTGACGTGGGCCGCCCGGAGGAGGCCCTTTTCCTGTCCGAGGAGGCCGTGGCGATCAGCCGCCGCCTGGTCGAGGCGGACCCCTTCGCGTACCGGCACAGCCTGCGGCAGGCGCTGACCAGCCTCGGCAGCCGCCTGCGTGGTCAGGGCCGCCATGAGGAGGCGCTGCCCGTCACCCAGGAGGCCACTGACCTGCACCGACAGCTAGCCGAGGCGAACCCCGTCGCTCACCGGAGCGGCCTCGCCGGGTCACTCGGCAACCTCAGTCTGTTTCTGTCCGATGCGGGCCGCCATGAGGAGTCGCTGGCCGTCATCCGGGAGGCCGTCGACCTGTACCGGCAACTGGCCGACGACAACCCCGCCGCCGAGCGGCCCCATCTGGCCGCGTCGCTCGGCAACCTCGGACGCTCGCTGCTCGGTCTGGCCCGTATGGAGGAGGGGCTGGCCGCAACCCGGGAGGCCACTGACCTGTTCCGGGAGCTGGCCGAGGTGAATCTCATCGCGTACCAGTCCAACCTGACCGCGGTGCTGCTCAATCTAGGCGAGTTCCTCGCGCGTCTGGGCCAGAGGGAAGAGGCGCTCGCGCCGGTTCAGGAGGCGGTGGGCATTCAACGCGATCTGGCTGAGAACGGCTTCGGCGCCCACTCTCTCGATCTCGCGAAGTCGCTGGACAGCCTCGGCAAGCGGCTGTGGGAACTCGGTCGTGAGGAACAGGCCCTGGCCGCCAACCAGGAGGCGGCCGACCTGTACCGGCACATGGCCGTGGCCCACCCCACCCTCGACCTGCCCGCATACGCAGACGTCATGCACCGGTTGTCCCTGCCCCGGATGGGACGCCGGGAGGCGGCCCGGGCTGCGGCGCAGGAGGCCGCCGTCCTGTACCGGCAACTGGACGAAGCGGCCCCCGGCACCGATCTCACCGGTCTCGCCACGTCTCTCGCCGATATCGGTAAGACCCTTGCCGAGCTGGGGCGGGTTGAGGAGGCCATCATCGCCGTTGAGCAGGCCACCACCGTCCGTCTCGACACCGGTGATCACAGTGGCGCGGCGGATCTGCTCCTGAACTTCGGTAGCACCCTGGCGGACATGGGGCGGTACGACGAGGCCTTCACCACGAGCGAGCGGGCGGCCGGGCTCTACCGGGAGACCGGCAACCGCAGTCTGGAAGCCGCGTCGCTGGTCAATCTCAGCAACTGTCTTGCCCGGCTGAGCAGGGCCGTCGAGGCCGCAGAGGCCGCCGGAAAAGCCGCGGCTCTCTACCGGGAAACAGGTGAGCGGCACCTTGAGGCCGCCGCGCTGACCAACCAGAGCAACGCGCTGACGGCAGCGGAGCGGTACGAGGAGACCGTCACCGTCACCCAACGAGCCCTGGTCGTCCAGGCGGAGAGCGGCGAAGGCCGCATGGGGGCGCCCCTGCACAACCTCGGCCACGCCCTGTGGAGTCTGGGCCGCTTCGAAGAATGCCTCACGTACTTTCGGCAGGCCGCAGCCGCCTACCACGAGAAGGGCAGCCTCAGCAGAGAGGCCGATTCCCTGGGCTACCTGGGCGACGCCCAGTACAGGCTGAACCGGTACGAAGGGGCCGTCACCGCCTTCGATCAGTCCGCTGCCCTCCATCGCGAGACCGGCAGCCTTCGGGGGGAGAGCAAGGTGCTCGAAATGCTCGTCGCCCCCCTCATCCATCTGCGGCGGTTTGAGGAAGCCATCACCGTGGCCCAGAGGGCCGTCGTCCTCCAGGGCGGGATTGGCGATCACCGGGGCGAGGCCCTGTCACTGAGCAATCTGAGCGCTGCCTGTGTCGCGGCGGGCCGGTTCGCAGAGGCTGCCGCCGCATGCGGTAAGGCCTCCTCCCTCTACCGCGAGACCGGCGACCACGGCGGCGAAGCCGACGCGCTGTCCAACCGGAGTGAGGCCCTGGCGAAGGCGCAGCGCTACCAGGAGGCCGCTGACGCCTGCGAGCAGGCCGTCGCCCTGTACCGTACTGCGGGCAACCGCCCGCGTGAACGGACGCTACTGCACGCCCTCGGCAAGAACCTCGTCTCTGCGCGACGGTACGACGAGGCCATCACCGCGTACAAACGGGAAAGCATGGTCTGCGGAGAGACCGGTGATCGTCAGGCCGAGGGCTTGGCGTTCCTCAGCATCGGCCTCGTCCTCGTGGATACGGAACGGTACGAGCGGGCCGTCGCCTACTGTGAGCAGGCCGCCGCCCTCTACCACGAGGCCGGGGACCGCGGTGGTGAAGGCGCGGCGTGGGTGTGCCACGCAACCGCTCTGACGAAGCTGGAACGCACCGAGGAGGCCATCACTGCCCGCAGTCGGGCCGTCGCCATGTTCCGCGACGCGGGTGAGCTCCGTCTCGAAGCCTCGTCGTCGGGCGAACTGGGCTCCGACCTGGGCCGGGTAGGCCGGTACACGGAGTCCATCGTCGCCAGCAGGCGGGCCGCCGAGCTTTACCGGCAGCTCTCTGACGGCGCCAATGAGGCCCGCGCCCTGGACAACCTCGGTCTCGGTCTGCAGAGCGATGGGCAGTACGAGGATTCCATCACCGTCTGTGAGCGGGCCGCCGCCCTCTTCCGCAAGCACGGCGATCGGCACGGCGAAGCCGACGCACTGCGTCATCTGAGCGGAGCCCTGTCTTCGGCGGGACGGGTCGGCGAGTCCATCGCCGCAGCGCATCAGTCGACCACCCGCTACCAGGAGTCGGGCGACCGGCGAGGCGAAGCCCTGTCGCTCTACGCCCTCGGCGAGCTCCTCCTGGGCGAGGAGAGATACGAGAAGGCCGTCCCCGTCTACCAGCAAGCCGCCGACGTCTTCCGGAAGGCCGGTTTCCCTTCCATGGAAGGCTCCGCGCTCCTCAACCTCTCCCGTGCCCTTCTGGCCCTGAACCGGCTCGAGGAAACTGTCGTCGCGTACGGCCGGGCCGTCACCGTCTACGGTGAGACGGGCGAGCGCGACCGCCAGGGCGGCGTGAGTGTCCACCTCGGCCACACCCTCATGCGGTTGGGGCGCGCCGGGGAGGCCGCCACCGCATACGAGCAGGCCGCCACCGCGTACGGCGAGGCCGGCAATCAGGAAGCCGAAGGTATGGCGCTGCTCAGCCTCGGCAAGGCGCTCAAGCAGTCCGGCCGACACGAGCAGGCCGCCAGCGCCGACCTGCGGGCCACCGCCCTGCACGACACCTCAGCGACCAGCACCACGGAGACCCTCAGGCTGCTGGACCTCGCCATCAGGCTTGGCCTGGCCCAGCGATATGAGGAGGCCGAGGCCGTGCTCCGGCGGTGTCTCACCGTCTGTCAGGAGACCGGAGACCAGACAATGGAAGGCGGGGTACTCCTCATGCTGGGTGGCCTGTTGGTGGACGCACGGCAGTACAAGGAAGCCGTCTTCGTCAACGAACAGGCCGTCGACTTCTACGTCGTGGACGGGGACGTCAACTGCCTGAACATGGCCCTGGGACAACTGGCGAAGGCCCAGAGCGGGCTGCAGTGGGGCGATCACAGGAAGTACTGATCGGGCGCCGCGACGGGGCCGGAGTGCGGGGATGGGCCGCAGCCGACCATCGCCTGTAACCGACAGGCCCACTCGGAGTCGAAGTTCCTGGCCGGGAATTGTTGACTGCCTAGAGTCCGACCCTGCTCAGCCAGGAATGGCGCCCACGCTCCACCGGGCGGTCCTGGGATCGCGCAGCTGACGGCGATGGGAGGCCACGGGGAGACCGGACGCCTTGGGGGTTCCGGACCCGGGGGCGGCCTCATCGGCGGCTCAGGTGAGGAGCCGGGCGAGCCGGGCCATCTCGGTGGGTGGGTCGATCACCGGTTGGATGACGAGTTCGTCGATGCCCGCCTGTTCCAGGGTGGCGAGGCGGGTGCGGAGGGCGTCGCGGGTGCCTACCAGGGCCAGGGTGTTCGTCAGTGCGGGCAGGATCAGGTCCCGGTCCCGGGGTGCGATGCGGTCCATGTAGTTGGGGTAGAGCCTGGTGTACCGGTCCGGTGCGGTGGCGGTGGTGCCGCGGCGGTCCAGGAGCCGGCGCACCGCCTCGCGCTCGGCGGGGCCGAGTTGCGCGGCGACGGCCGGTGTGTCGGCGGCGAAGTCCAGCAGCGACATGACGAGGTGGCCGGTCGCGTCCCGGGCCGCGTCGCCGTGCGGGTCCTCGTCCTCGTCGAGCAGGTGGAGCGCGGTGACCAGGTAGCAGTCCCCGCAGGAGCCGGGGTCGAGGGACGCGTCGTCGGCGGCGGACCGGCGGGCCTCTCGCAGTGCCTGCCAGGCGGCGGTGTCGAGCAGGCCGACGGAGATGAGGCCGGCGCCGCGGCGGCCGGCGACGGCGGCCGCTTTGGGGCCGTGGAGCGCGGCCACGACGAACTCGATCGGGTCCGTGGTGTTCACGTGACCCCCTGCGTGCAGGAACCGGATGTCGCGGACCTGGTCGCCTTCGCGGTACGCGGTCGAGCGCCCGGCGCACAGGTCCTGCAGCGCCGCGACGAACTCCTCCAGCTCCGCCGCCCTGGTGGGCCCCATGCCCAGCGTGCGGCGGGCGGTGTTCCCGGTGCCCACCCCGCAGATGATCCGGCCCGGTGCCAGGGCGTTGAGGCCGGCGAACGCGCTCGCCGCGGCCGGGGCCGAACGCAGCGCCGGTGAGGTCACACCGATCCCGAGCCTGATGCGGCGGGTGGCCTTCGCACAGAGGCTCAAGGCGACGAAGGGATCCCCGTGGACCATCGGGGTGTCGTAGACCCAGAAGCTGTCGAGGCCCGAATCCTCGGCCCGCACGGCGAGATCCTCCACCCCGGGTCGCGCGGCGACCACGACACCTGCACGCATCCGACCTCCACGCCGCGAGGGATCCGGTCGGTCAGGCTCCTACCCGCGGGCGCGGCTCCCGGCACCTGTACGGGGGTGTTGACGGGCCACCGTTTCCAGACCACGACGTGCAGGATCACGGCGGTGCTCAGTGCGTTCAGCATGACGTGCGTGGTGCGCATGCCCGGTTCGGGGGAGGCTGCAGGGCCCCGAGCCGGAGCGGCGGACTCGGCGTGCCTCGATTCTCGATGACGGCGGGCCCGCCGGTTCGGTCAGACGATGCCGGCTCGGATCTCTGCGTAGAGGTGGCGGGGGTCCTCGGCCAGGGACTTCTTGACGTGGGTGCTCCAGGCGTCGGCCAGGACCTCGGCCTCGCCCGCCTCGATGCCGTCCAGGCCGGCGCGGGCGACCGGGGCCGGGGCGCCCTTGGGGCCGGTGTAGGCGGCGCTGAAGCCGGTGTCCACCGCGCCCAGGTGGAGGGCCGTGACCAGGGTGTGCCGGGGGGCCAGTTCCATGCGGACGGCGTTGGTCAGGGCCCACTGGGCGGCCTTGGAGGCGTGGTAGCCGTTCGTGCCCGGGTAGGCGAACCAGGACTGGGCGGACAGGACGTTGAGGATCGCCCCGCCTCCGTTGGCCGCCAGGGCCGGGGCGAAGGCGCGTACGACGTTGAGGGTGCCCCAGAAGTTCGTCTCCATCTCCGCGCGGACGGCGGGCAGGTCCCCGGTGACGAGGTCGGTCCAGTGGCTGACGCCCGCGTTGTTCACCAGGAGCGTCACGTCGCCCGCCGCCTCGGCCGCGGCCGCTGCCTGGCCGGGGTCCGTGACGTCCAGCCGCAGCGGTACGACGCCGGGGAGGTCGACCGACTCCGGGCGTCTGGCCGTTGCGTACACGCGGGAGGCGCCGCGCTCCAGGAGCTGCTGGGCGAAGAGGCGGCCGAGGCCCCGGTTGGCGCCGGTCACCAGGGCGACCGCGCCCTTGAGGCGGAGGCCGGGGGCGGGATGGGTGTGCGGTGTGGTCATGCCGGTACGCTAAGACCTACCGCTGACGTCAGGTGCAAGTCCTGCGACGAGGAGGGGGCGCCCATGCGGATCGGAGAGGTCGCCCGGCGTTCCGGAGTGAGCGTCCGGGCGCTGCGCTACTACGAGGAGCAGGGTCTGCTCACGCCCACCCGCAGCCCCGGCGGTCAGCGCGAGTACGCCGACGACGCCGTCGACCGGGTCCGCTTCTTCCAGCAGCTCTACGCGGCCGGCCTGCCCAGCCGCCGCATCGCCGAACTGCTCCCCTGCATCGACACCGGCACCACGACCGGCGAGCAGCGCGCCATGCTCGACGCCGAACGGGCCCGCATCAGGCAGCAGATAGACGAGTACACCGCCGCCCTCGCCCGCCTCGACGAGATCGTCGCCGCTGCTGCCGATCGCCGCGCCTGAACACGCTCAGGACCGCCCCCCGGCACCGCGTTCCGTGTGCGTCGACCGGGGTGCCGGCCAGGTGCGTGGCCACCCCGTGGACCGCCGCCCGCGCCTGCTGCGCCGCCGCCGGCTGAGCGGGGTGGTCACGAGGCCGGCTGGGCGGTTTCCTTCGCCACGGCGGGCTGCCGGTCCGCCGCCGGGGTGCGGTAGGCGCGGAGGGGGGCGTTGGCCGCGGCTATCGCCGCTATCGCCGCCACCGCGGCGAGGCCGCCCGTGACCAGGGAGACCGTGGCCGAGGTGGCGGAGGCGACGAGACCGCCGCGGAAGTTGCCGAGTTCGGGTCCGGCCACGCCGATGACGTGCTCCACCGAGGAGACCCGGCCGCGGTAGGCGTCGGGGGTTTCGAGCTGGACCAGTGCGCTGCGGGTGACGACCGAGATCGTGTCGGCGGCGCCCGCCACCGCGAGGCAGGCGAGGGCCGGCCAGAGCGGGCCGGCCAGGCCGAAGCAGGCGAGGGCCAGGCCCCAGACGGCGGCCGCGGTCAGTTGGACCAGGCCCCCGCGGCGCCAGCGGGTGACCGTGCCGGAGAGCAGTCCCGCCGTGATGCCGCCGACCGCGACGGCGGAGAGGAAGAGGCCGAGGGTTTGCGGGTTGCCGTCGAAGCGGACCTCGTTGACGAGGGGGAAGAGCGCGATGGGCATGGCGAGGAGCGTGGCGGACAGGTCGGTGGCCAGCGAGCCCCACAGCGTGTGGCGGCGCAGGACGATGCGCCAGCCGCCGCGTTCCGCCCGGCGTCTGCCGTCCTTCGCCCGGACGCCTTCGGGCCGCATCGGGGGGAGGCGGAAGACGGCGGCCATCGCGACGGCGACCGCCGCGGCCTGGGTGGCGTACGCGGCGGGGAGGTCCCAGCGGGCGATGATCAGCCCGGCCGCCGCCGGTCCCGCGAGCATCGCGAACTGGAAGGAGACGTTGTTCAGCGCCAGGCCCGCCGCGACCTGGTCGGCCGGCAGCAGCCGGACCGGGAAGGTGCGCCGGGCGGGGGCGCCGAGGGCGGCGAAGGCGGTGCTGAGGGCGACCAGGGCGAGCAGGAGGACGACGTTCCTGTTGTCCGCCAGCGCCTGGACGCACAGAGCGCCCGCCGCCAGCAACTGGCCCGCCGTCGTGGCCCGTACGAGCGTGCGGCGGTCCACGGTGTCCGCCAGGGTGCCGCCGAGGAGGCCGAAGAGGATCATCGGCACGCCGGTGGCCAGGCCGATGGCGCCGGTGCCGACAGGGCTGCCCGTCAGGTCCCAGACCTGGGCGAGTACGGCCACGAGGGTGATCTGGGCGCCGAGTTGGGAGGCCGACGTGCCTATCCACAGGGCGCGGTACGGGGGACTGCTGCGCAGCGGGCGGGTGTCGAGGAAGCGGACACGCCGGCTCATCGGGGTGGCTCGACGAGGTGGTCCTCGATGCGCTCGCGCATCGACCGGTCGTCCAGCGCCGCCCGTACGTCCTCGACCACCGCGGGCATCGCGTACGGCAGTTCGCCGTTCAGCTCGGCGATCGCCGCGTGCGTCGCGCGCCACTCCGCCTCCAGGAACGGCACGAGCGACCGGCCGCGCTCGGTCAGCTCGATCCGCCGGGTGCGGGCGTCGGGCCCCGGCTCGGAGGTGACCAGGTCCTCCTTGCGCATGGCGGCGATGGTCTGGCTCACGGCGGAGTGCGAGCGGTGCAGGGACTCCGCCAGCTCGCGGATGGTCAGCGGTCCGGTGTGGGCGAGCCGGATCAGGGGGTAGGCGAAGCGCGGCCGTACGCCCTCGATGCCGCGGTCGGCGTAGACCTGCTCGATCTCGGCGTCGAGGCCGGCGAGCAGGGTGTGCAGGGAGTGCCAGGGGTCGGGCAGCTTGGTGGGATCCGAAGATGTCACAGCGCTAATATAACAGCGCTGTGAGAATCTTCGTCAGAGCAGCGCCGTCACGGTCACGGTCACGCCGCCCGCCACCAGACACCCCACCGCCCAGCGCATCCAGCGGTACTTGACGGCCAGGATCGCCCCGAGGTCGTACGACTGCTCCAGCAGCCAGCGCCCCGGGTCCCGCCCCGCCGCGAGCACCGCCGCCTCCGTGTCGTCCCGCCCGGTGCCGCGGTGCAGCGCGGTCGGCGACGGGCCGGCGCGCCGGGGGCCCGGCCGCGTACGGGGCAGGGTGACGACGGCCAGCATCGCGATCCCCGCCAGCCACAGCAGCACCCCGGCCACCCCGGCCGGGCCCGAGCCGACGCCCGCGCGCGTGGCCGGGACCGCGAGCGTGGGCAGCGCCACGCTGCTGGACAGCAGGACCGCCGCCTTCGTGTCGGCCCGCGCGATCTCCTCGCGGAGCGTGGTGAGCAGCCGCTCGGCGACGTAGCGGGGGCCCGGCTCGGACAGCGGCGAGGCGGCTGGGGAGTCCGGCGGCGGGACCGGGCCCGCCGCGGCGCCGCGGCCCGCCGCGGCGGGCGGTGGTATGTCCGGAGCCGGCATCCTCCGCCTCCCGTCTCGTCTGTCAGTCGGCCGACTCGGTCGTCCCGGTCGCCGCCTCGGTCCCCCCGGGCGCCCCCGCAGCCTCTCCGCCGTCGTCGCCCGCCGCCGCCTGCCAGAACAGGGTGGGCCCCGTCCCCGTACCCCCGCCCGTCAACTGCGGCAGCGAGTCCGACGTGACGTGCCGCGTGCCGGACCGCAGGAACTCGACCACCACCATGGCCTGGTCGCCCAGCTCCCAGCGTTCGAGGAGCCCGCCTTCGATCAGCCGGGACATCAGCTCCATGCCGTCCTGGCGCTCCTTGCGCTGCTCCTTGCGGAACATCTGCCGGATCTCCGCCAGGTCCTTCGGGTTGCGCGCCATCATCTGCGCCATCAGCGCGTGGTCCCCGCTCGCCACCGCCTCCTGGAAGTCGGCGGCCCACTTGCGGATCAGCTCGCGCTTGTTGTCGTCCCTGAGGCCGCGCAGCCCGTGCTTGAGCCGTTCCAGGTCCGTCTGGTGCAGCACCTGCCCCATGCTCTTGCCGTGGTCCTGGATCAGCCGGTCGACCGAGATGGTGACGAACACGTCGAGGTCCAGGCCGAAATGGCTGCCCAGTGGCTGCGTCCGCAGCTCCGCCCGCACGGCGTCGCGGACCTCCTCCGCGCTGTTGATGGAGTAGCCGCGCGAGACGTCGCGCAGCCGCTGCTCCAGTTCCGGTACGAGCAGCGCGGCGACATCGGTGACCTGCGACCGCGCCACGAGCTGCGGGTCGCTGACCTGCCACCGCACGTCCACCTCAGCGGGGAAGGTCCGGCCGTTCTCCTCCGCCGGCAGCTCGGCCGTGAACGACACGGTGTGCCAGCCGAGTTGCAGCTCGAAGGCGGTGTACGGGCGGGGGAACCACCAGCGCAGCAGGAACCGCACCCCGCCCTCGGGGTGCACCGTCCGCGTCGGCCGGCCGCGGTAGTAGAGCACGGTCACGACCTGGGCGCTGGGGTGCCTGTACGGCCACTCCGGCCGGTACTCGCGCAGGAAGGGCCCGGCCAACTGCTGGGCGGCGGCAGGCCGGTCGGGATGGGCCTTCGCCTGGGGCGCGGCCGGGGTCAGCCCGGTCAGCCGACCCGGCGGGGGCGGCGCGGGCGCCGGTCCCGGTGCGGCGGGCATCGGCGGCGGACCGGGCGCCCGGGGCGGGGCGGGGACAGGCGGGGGCGGGATGGTCATCTGCATTCCTCGTCTCGTCCGGCGGGCCGGATCAGTCCGTTCGTACGGTCATGGCCCGCGGCCCGGCAGTCGCTTCGCGCAGCCTGCGTACGGTGGCGGGCGCCACGGGTTCGTCGGGGTCGCGCTCCAGGCGGCGTACGAGGTTGTGCAGCCGCGCGGCGTCGTCCTCGCTGTACAGGGTGTGCGGCAGGAATCCGCACAGCACGTCCAGCAGCTCCGGGTCCTCGTCCGCGTCCCGTATCCACTCGGCGAGCGAGTCCTGCAGCCCGTCCCGCGACCTGGCCGTGTCCAGCCCGCACCACACCAGGTCCCCCAGCATCCGCGTGAGGTGCGGACGGCCGGCCAGGAGGGTGGCGGCGAGCGGCCAGCGGTCGTGGCTGCGGTGCGCGGGGGCGTCGGCCAGGCCCCACAGGCTGGTGGCGCGCAGCAGGACCATGTCGTCCACGGCGATCAGCGCGAGGTTGCGGTGGCTCGTGCGCCGGTCGCCCATCCAGGCGCCCAGCCGCCGCAGCACGGTCTCCGGTTCGGCGCCGGCGAGCAGTCGGGCCGCGCTCAGCGCGCCGTAGCCCAGCCCGATCCCGCCGGTCCCGTGGTACTGCCGGTCGGCCATGCGGCCCAGCTCGTCGAGGGACGCGGACACGGACCCCGCCACGGTGCCGAAGCCGTGCGCCAGGGCTGCCGTGCCGGCCCGCGCGTCGTCGTCCTCGCGCGCCCAGTCCCGTACGACCTGCCGCACCACCACGCGCACCGGCTCGCTCAGCGCCGCCGCCTCGGCGAGGATCGTCGCGGCGGCCATCTGCTGCTGCACGAACTCGCCGGACGCCAGCGGGACCACGATCTCGTTGATCCCGTACCCGAGGTCGAGCGTGCACAGCGCGCCTGCGGTGATCGCGGCCGGCACCCACACCACCGGCCGCTCGTTGGCGCACTGGGTACGGAGCCACTGGCACAGCGCGGTGCGTACGTTGTGGTGCTCCTCCCACACGTGCGTGAGGACCGCCCGCGCGAGCGCCGCGCCCTGCAGCCGCAGCTTGCGGGTCTCCAGCCGCCGGCCGTCGGCGAAGAGGACGTCGCCGGTGAACAGTTCGGCCCGGGCCGCCGCGAGCCGCGCCCGGCCGTGGTCGCCGAAGAGCGCCCGCCCCGGCTCCCGGCCGGGCTCCGCGGCCTGCGCGAACTCCCACGCGAGCTGCTCCGCGGCCGTGGTCGCGACGCTGTACGGCGAGCCGTTGTAGACCGCCGCCGCGGTACGGAACGCCGCCTGCCGCAGCGCGCTCGTGACCGCGTCGCGGTGGCGCGGCGCGGCCCGCCCGGTGGTGGCGAACCACGCGCGGGCCTGGGAGTGGGCGAAGGTGCGCAGCCCGGCGAGGAGTTCGTCGTCGGTGGACTCCCCGCGCAGCCGCGCGACGACCAGGCGGGCCAGCGACTCCACCTCGTGGGGCCGCAGCGGATCGAGCCCCAGCGCCTCGGTGACGTCCGGCCGCTGCGCCAGGGCGAGTGCCTCCGGAAGCGCCCCGGCCTCGGCGTGGCCGAGGAGTGCGGTGAGGTGGCGGCGCAGCATGCCCTCGGCCGACGCCGTACGGAACAGGTGGCCGTAGCGCCCGCGGAGCAGCTCGTCGCCGAAGGCGTCGGCGCCGACGACGAGGATCGCGTACGCGCCGCGCCGGGCGAGGAGGGCGCAGAGCCGGTCGAGGTGCAACTCGGCGGGGCGCTCGGCGACCCAGCCGCCGTCCCGGTCCTCCCGGTCGCCGCGGTCGTCCGCATGCGGGCGCCACCGCGGGGCGAGCGGGAACTGATCGGCGATCTTCACCAGATAGCCGCGGCCCTCCGCCAGGTCCGCGTCGGCGATCCGGTCCAGCTCGGTGCGCGGGTCCATCCGCTCGACCTGGCCGCGGGTGACCTCGTCGAGCAGCGACAGCGCGGCGTAGCCGCGGCCGCTGCCGGTGTCGCCGCAGAGGGCGATCAGGCGCTGCCGTTCCAGGAGTTCGCGCAGCTCCGCGTAGCCGGGGGGGTGTTCGAAGACGAGCCTGAGGCGGCGCAGCTCGTCGCGCGGGACCGTGCCGGAGACCAGGCGCGGCAGGTCGGCGCGGGGGGCGGTGTAGTGGTGGTGGTCGCCGAGGTGGACGTCGCCGCGGGTGCCGTCGACGATCGCGTTGCGGCCGTGTACGTCGACGAAGTTGGCGCGGGCCTGCTGCGCGGCGTCGTAGGCGCCGGCCTCCGCGCGGCCCGCGAACGGGCCCGAGTGCGCCGCGCCCAGCCGGCCTTCGCCGGACGCACCGCCGTCCCCGCCGCCGTGTCCCGCGCCGGCACCACCGCCCCTGGCACCGCCCCCGCCCTGACGTCCGCCGCCGTTGCCTCCTGCCCCGCCGGCCCCTCCTGCCCCGCCGCCCCCCCCCCCCCGGCCCCCCCCCCCCCGCCCCCCCCCCCCGCCCGCGTCACTCACCGCGCTCCGCCCCCTCCGCGCCGCCGTCCCGTTCGCGGGTCACGCGCACCCCGACGATGTCGCCGTGCACCTCCGCGCCGTCCACGATCTGGTTGTGGCCGTTGACGTTGATCCAGTACTTCGCCCCCGGCGCCTGCCCCGGCCGCCCCCCGGGAGCCGCGGTCGGGACAGGCTGTTCCGGTGGTGCGGCCGCCGGCCACGGGGGCGCGGCACGGCGCGGTACGTGGAACCACGCGACCTCGTCCGTCTCCTTGGCCCGTACCGGAATCGGCCGGTAGTGCTCCGGATCCACGAACCTGCCGCCCTCGGCGATCACCGAGTGATAGAGGACGTCGGACGCCACGAAGACCACGTGCACGTCGTCGTCGGCCGCCAGGATCGCCTTCGCCGGCTCGCTGTCGCACAGCCGGCACGCCAGGTCGACCGCCCGGCCCACCAGCCCCCTGCCGTCGTCGCCGACGGGTCCGCCGTGCATCGCGATCCGTAAGCGCAGCGGCTCGCTCAGCCCTTCGTTGTGCTCGCGCACGCCCTGGTGGACCTCTTCGAGCCAGAGCCCGACCAGCGCCCCCGGCGGCACCTCCGGCGCCAGCGCGGCGAGCACGCCGTCGCCCCGGTCCTCCAGGTGCACCTGGTCGGGGCCCACTCCCACGGCGGCGAAGGCCGCCTCGAAGACCTCGTACATCCCCTGGCGCGCCCGGAGTTTGCCCCGGTGGCCGAGGCGCCCGGAGCCCTTGATGTCCGCGCTCATCACCAGCCGGTGGACCGCCCCGTCCCTGTTCACGCTCATTCCAACCCCCCTCGGACGACGCTCCGGCGACCGTGCCGCGTACTCAGGATGGCCGCGGCGGACGCCGCTGTATGTAGCCGTTTACACAACCTCGGCGCCGTCCCCGGCCAGCAGCCGCAGCGGCTCGGTGTCGACGACGACCAGCCGTCTGGTCGCGGTACGGACGATGCCCTGCTCGCGCAGCAGCCGCAGGGCCTTCGCGACGGCCTCGCGGGTCGAGCCCACGGAGGCGGCGAGGTCGTGCTGCGGCAGCGGCAGGTCGATGGTCACGCTGCCGTCGGAGTGCCGGCGGCCGGTGCGGTGGGCCAGCTCCAGGAGGCGTACGGCCAGCCGCTGCAGCACGTTCTCCGAGGCGAGCGAGCGCCGTTCGCCGTCCGCGCTGCGCAGCCGGGAGCTGAGCTGCTTGAGCACCAGTGCGCTGACCGCGGGGCTGGCGCCGAGGAACCCGCGGAACCGGTCGCCGGGGATCACCACGGCGTCCACGACTCCCAGCGCCGTCACCGTGGCGCTGCGCGGCCGGCGGTCGACGGCCGCCAGCTCGCCGACCAGCTCCCCGGCGCCACGCAGCGCGAGGATGAGCCGGTGGCCGCGTTCGGTCGCCACGGAGACCACCGTCCAGCCGCGGAGGATGGCGACGACGTACGAGGTGGGGGCCCGTTCGGGCAGGAGCACGTCGCCGCTCGCGTAGCCCCGCGGTACGCCGAGTGCCAGCAGCGCCGCCCGCTCGTCCGGGCGTAACCCATCGAGCAGGGGCTGTTCCCGTTCGATGAGACTCAAGCCGACCGCCTTGGACCCATGACCAACCCGCCCCGAAACGACAGCACGTTAGGGAATGGGCAGGCGCACGTCAATGCGTCCCGTGCGTGTGCCCGGCGCGGAAGGCCCCCGGCGGCATGCCCACCCGGCGTGTGAACAGCCGGGTGAAGTGCCCGGGGTCGGCGTAGCCGATGCGGCGGGCGATGGACGCCACCTTGAGGTCCGTGGTGGCGAGCAGGTCCTTGGCCGTGTTCAGCCGGGTGCCCAGGACGAAGTCCTTCGGGCTGCACCCGGCCGTGTACTGGACCTCCTCGCGCAGTTCGGGCAGCGGCAGCGACAGCCGGCGGGCGTGCTCGGTGACGGAGACCGGCAGGTGGGCGGCGCGGGCGAGTTCCGCGACGACCGCCGGGGGGTGGGTCGGCGGGGTGGTGCGGGAACGGCGCAGGACGGCGAGGAGTTCGTGGAGTCCGGCGGCGGACGTGGCGTCGTAGGTGGGCTCGGTCTCGTTGCAGACGGTGGCGAGCTTGCGGATCGTACGGCGCGCGGGGGCGCCCGTGGCGAGGGGGACGACGGCCTCGTCCGGGGCGGGGACGAGGCCGCGCTGGGCGCAGGCGGCGACGGCGGGGCCGGTGAAGCCGGCGTAGGCCGCCGTCCAGCCGGGCTTCCCGGGCCCGTAGCAGTGCGGGACGCCGGGCAGCAGCCACAGCAGCGCCGGCGCCCCGACGCGGATCCGCTCCCGCCCGCCCCAGGAGAACCAGCCGGAGCCGGTCAGCAGGACCAGCGCGACGTGGTGCTCCACCACCCGCGGGCCCACGCCGCGCGGCGGCATGTCCTGGACGCCGAGGGCCGTGCAACTCAGGCCCGCGTACCGCTGTGCCGCCGTCAGCACCGGCCGTCGCCGCCACCGCTCCCGGCGCTCGGACCCCGGGGTCCAGTCGGTGCTTCCGACGTCGAGCCGCGCAACGCTGCTCATGCCACTCCCGTACGGACTCGGTGATCGGTTCCTGTAGGGGTAGAGGGTGTTCGGGCCCGGCCATCCCGCGGTTTTGCCAGTGCTTTACCGAAGTTTCGGCGGCTGTTCGTCAGTAGCCGAACGCGGGCCCCTGGTAGCGGAAGCGCAGCGACGCGGTCGCCTCGTAGTTCGCCGTCGTGCCGATGTCCGGGGCGTGCGGCTCCCCTTCGGCGGCGGCGCGCCAGTCGTCGAGGCCGAGGAACTGCCCGGAGGAGTCCCGCTGGGTGAAGGCGACCTTGTTGTCCTCTTCGGTGAAGTACTTCCAGTGGGCCGTGGAGGCGTCCGACTCGCAGGCGCCCGGCTGCTGGCTGACCGGGGCGCCGTCGGCGTCGGTGCCGGAGTGGGTCAGGCACATGCCGGTCGCGTAGTTGCGGATCCGTACCTCCTGGACGGGCGGCAGGGAGACGAGCAGTTCCCACTGCTGGCTGCGGGCGCCGTTGCAGTCCGCCTCGTACGGCTCGGCGCCCGCGGCGGTGCCGATGTCCATGCACCGGCCGGTGGAGGCGACGGGCAGCGCGGTGCGGTCGTCGGCGGGCGGCGACCAGTTCGGCGGCGGTCCGGCGTCGTCGTCGCCGGCCGGCGGCTTGCCGGAGGCGGTCGGCCTGCGGTCCGGGTCGCCGTCTCCGTCTCCGTCCTTGTCCTTGCCGGCGTCCGCCCCCTCGGTGCGGTCGGCGGAGGCGGTGGGCGGGGTGTCGTCCGGGTCCTTGTCCCCGTCGTCGTCCCCGGACCTGCTCCGCTCCGTGGAGGGGCTCGGGGCGGCGGTCGTCGCGGTGGGTGCGGGCGGG